>CALANC010000481.1 GCA_937925895.1 uncultured Desulfobacterales bacterium | reverse complement strand
GGCCACAGCAAACGAGTTCTCCTGCTCCGCCATGAAGCACTTCAACGATGTTTCCGCAAATTTCACATTTGTAAACTTCCAGTCTTTTAGCCATTTTTATTTCCTCCTTGTATTTTCGGATTCTTCTTTCCACCAACCTTTCTCGATATGTTTTTCTCTTTCTTTTTCAGCCAGTTTCTTCAGTTTATACGCTGAATCGCGCAATACACCGTAAAGAATACCACAACCTACATCTTCACGTTCAATATCACCTTCATTGGCCACTTTAATCATATTGTCAACAAGATTTAGCGTTTTCTGAATATTGTGGTCACACGGCTTCACCGAATTGTTCTCCATAATTCATATTTATTGCGTTATAGAAACCTGTTCATCCGGTTCAGGATTCTTTACGTAACTTAGTATCAAATTTCGTGCCAAGTTATGAAAAAGCTTCGAATAAGAAGAAAAAGTATATATTATCGATATTTTAAGAACCTGGTATTTATATAAAATAATTTAAGAAATGCCGATTCATACCCATGTCGGCTTTTTAGAACAGTCTCATGTTGTTCATTGATACACAATTGTATCATAAGACAAGATCTGATTAAAAGCGCCGGCAAGGAATTTAACCTACACCAAGACAATGGACCCCTGTTAGCTCCCGAAAGGCAACAAATAAAATGACAACCGAACACCTAAAAATTAAATTCATAGGATCAACGGTTTTGAGAAATTACGATATTGTGGCATAATATTCTTCTCCAATTCAGTTGGAGAAGAGGATCCAAGGGTTCAAGGGTTCAAGGGGTCGAGGGTTTTTAGTGCGCAACAAATAAAGACCTGATCCTTTATTCCCAATAAGTTCCATAATTAATGTGGTTTGATTACAATTTACACGCTGTTTTCCTTTTCCGACGTTCCTTAGAGCTTACCACTTTTTTATCTTGATATGGACTTTTAAATATTTTAATATTGAAATGTAGGTCTCAGAACTTTCCTAAAACTTTTAGCCTACTGGAATTTAAAACTTTCCACTCGAATCCTTGAATCCTTGACCCCTTGAATCCTCTGGGATTACTCCAAATATTTTGGAGATGATCCTGGCATAATAATTGTATATTTTATTTATTTCATTCATAAAAGATGGACAATTGTTAATACGAGTTTTAATAATGGAAGGGAAGTACGATGGCGAGATTCAACGGAATTAATCATTTGGCCATGGTAACCAAGGACATGGATGCCACGATCCGATTCTGGCGGGATTTAATAGGTATGCGTCTTGTCGCCGGACTGGGCGGAAAAAAATACAAGCACTATTTTTTTGAAATATCGGCGTACGATATGATTGCTTTTTTCGAGTGGCCGAACGTTGAAAACATCCCGGAAAAAGATCACGGGGTGCCTATAAAGGGCCCTTTTGCTTTTGACCACGTCTCTTTGGGCGTCGAGAGCGATGACGATCTTTGGGAACTCAAGGACAGCCTGGAAGCAGCCGGAATGTGGGTGTCGGAAGTTGTTGACCATGGTTTTATTCGTTCCATTTATACATTCGACCCGAATAATATTCCCATAGAGTTCAGTGCACCGGTTCCTGAGGTAGATATTAAAAAGCATCCGAAAATGAAGGACAAAAATCCTTCTGCAATAGCTTTGGAAGGGGATAAACCTCAAACGGGTCATTGGCCAGGCGTAGAGAAACCGACGCCACCCCAAGACCGGAGAGTCTATCCCGGAGAAGGAAAAATTCTTGCTAAAGATTAAACCCAATCATGTAGAAAGGCACATAAAAACGTATGGTTATGAGATATAGAAGAGAAGAGGACGCAATGGGACCTGTAGAGGTTCCCGAAAATGCTTATTTTGGAGCAGGGACCCAAAGGGCGGTTGAAAATTTTCCTATTAGCGGACTGGGGTTCCCTTTGGCGTGTATTTACGCTCTGGCCCTTATTAAAAAATGCGCTGCTGTGGTGAACCATGAGCTTGGCCTTTTGGACAATGAGATATCCGAGGCGCTTGTTGTATCCGCACAGGAAGTTGTTGACAAAAAATTTGATGATCAGTTTGTCGTGGATGTTTTTCAGACCGGATCAGGCACGTCTACAAATATGAACATGAACGAGGTCATTGCCTCAAGATCAAACGAGATCCTTACAGGTAAAATCGTCGGGAAATCGATTGTTCATCCCAATGACCATGTTAATCTGGGCCAATCGAGCAACGACGTTATTCCCTCGGCTATCCACATTTCGGCATTAACTTCAATCAAAAAAAAGCTGGTGCCCTCACTCGTTTCTCTTCACAGGCATCTTTCAAATAAAGCCGAGGAATTCAAGGACGTAAAAAAGATTGGCAGAACGCATCTCCAAGATGCCGTTCCTATTTTTCTCGGCCAAGAGTTTGGGGGACATGCAAGGCAAGTGGAACTGGGAATCAGAAGGATTGCAGCCGTCGAAGAAAGCCTCTCCGAACTTGCCCTGGGAGGAACGGCGGTTGGAAACGGATTGAACACTCATTCCGAGTTTGCCCCAAAAGTCATAGCGCTTATTTCAAAATACTTGGGAATTAACTTCAAGGAAGCGGAAAACCATTTCGAAGCCCAGGGCGCTCAAGATGCAGCTGTAGAGGCGAGTGGAGCCTTAAAAACAGTAGCAGTGGGTCTGGTAAAAATATCCAATGACATTCGCTGGCTTGCATCCGGTCCAAGATGCGGTTTGGGTGAAATATCGATTCCTTCTTTACAACCGGGGTCTTCCATAATGCCCGGGAAGGTTAACCCGGTTATACCTGAAGCCGTTATCCAGGTGGCGGCTCAAGTCATGGGGAACGATACAACGATAACCATAGGAGGGCAATCCGGCAATTTCGAATTGAACGTCATGTTACCGGTTATTGCCTACAATCTCCTCCAATCCATAGATCTTTTGGCGTCAGGAGCTAAACTCCTGGCGGAAAAATGTGTCAAAGGAATCACCGCCAACAGAGAAAAGTGTGCCGCAAACATAGAAAAAAGCCTGGCGATGGCCACTTATCTGGTGCCGCATTTAGGTTATGATAAGGCAGCCTCAATTGCCAATATGGCTCATGAGACAGGCAAGAGTGTAATAGAGATTGTTGTGGAAGAAAAAATTCTTTCTGAAGAGAAGGTAAAAGAAATATTTTCTGAAACGTTCTAATAACAAAGTTGGCAAGCGTTCAGGGAGTATCCATATTCGTTTCACTCGGGTGTCTCCGTCGCTGGTCATTTCAAGGGTTTAGCAGCGGGGGCATTCCTTCCCCCTCCGCATTCCATCCTTCTCTGCGCTCAGGATGGCTGCGGTCTCTCCCACAGCTAAACCAATGAAATGACAAAGCGACTCCGCCAACCCGCCTGCCATGCAAGGCACGCGCGGGCAGGTATCGTTCAACGAAATTGGCTACCCCCTAAACGCTTATAAGAGCCGGACTTAAGGTTCGGTTCGAAAACAAAAAGGCGGTGAGTCGAAGATATCACCGCCTTATCTGAATTTATCGATTTTGCCTATATGTTTATGAAACATTCGGGTTAGGCAACTTCCTGATATTCTGCATCCACCACATCATCGTCCGATCCGGAAGAAGCTGAAGTCCAGGTGTTGTCAGCATTGCTTCGACCTTGTGGATCTTCTGCCGGTGAGTCCTGTTGGTACATTGAGGTCGCCATTTTGTGGGAAACCTGGGTCAACACCTCGGCCAGATGTTTTATTTCCGCGGCATCTTCACCTTCCATGGCGCGTTTGAGATTGCTGACCGCATTTACGACCTCGGATCTGGTTGTACTGTCAATTTTATCACCGATTTCTCCCATGGATTTTTCGGTGGCATAAATCAGTGCATCAGCAGTATTGCGGGCATCCACCAGTTCCTTTTTCACTCTGTCGGCTTCAGCATTGAGATCTGCGTCTCTGACGAGCCGATCAATTTCTTCCTGAGACAGGCCTGAAGAAGCAGTGATTCGGATGGATTGTTGTTTGCCGGTGGCCGTATCTTTTGCGGATACGTCGACAATACCATTGGCATCGATGTCAAAGGTTACTTCTATCTGCGGCGTGCCTCGAGGAGCAGGAGGGATGCCCGTCAACTCAAATCGTCCGAGAGTCTTGTTGTATGATGCCATTTCACGTTCTCCTTGAAGTACGTGAATTGAAACCGCCGGCTGGTTATCCTCTGCGGTGGAAAAGATTTGACTCTTTTTAGCAGGAATGGTGGTATTCTTATCGATGAGTTTGGTCATAACACCGCCCAGAGTCTCAATCCCCAGGGAGAGGGGGGTAACGTCAAGCAGCAAAACATCGTTAACGTCTCCTTTTAATACAGCCCCTTGAATGGCTGCACCGAGTGCGACAACCTCATCAGGGTTAACTCCCTTGTTGGGCTCTTTGCCAAAAATATTTTTGACGCGTTTTTGTACGGAAGGCATGCGTGTCATGCCGCCGACCAGGATTACTTCGTCAATATCACCAGATGACAGACCGGCGTCTTGAAGGGCAGTCCTGCACGGTCCTTCTAATTTGTCCAACAGACCGCTTACCAAAGCTTCGAGTTTGGCCCGGGTTATTCTTATGCTCAAATGCTTGGGGCCATTGGCATCGGCTGTTATGAACGGTAAATTCACCTCCGTTTCCATTGAAGTGGACAGTTCTATTTTGGCTTTTTCGGCAGCCTCTTTCAATCGCTGTAGGGCCATACTATCTGTTCTGAGATCAATCCCCTGATCTTTTTTGAACTCATCCGCCAGGTGAT
>CALANC010000480.1 GCA_937925895.1 uncultured Desulfobacterales bacterium | reverse complement strand
GGAATAGATTTCAACCAACCATTATACCTGGAAGTAGTATTTAATTCCGAAACCATGCAACCGAGAAAAGTAATGACCTCAGTGCCGTATGCATTTGAATCAGCCAGTCTGGGCGGAAAAGGGGAGAGCGACAACGAATAGAACGGAACCCGTTACAACTGCAAGGATTCCTACAGGCCGGGCAAACAATATGTCCGCAGCCATAGCTCCGGCACTTATGTCGCCTTTTTTGTAAGTAGATTCTGCCAGTGCTGAAGTTCCAAATGGAATGGATATCAGAGCCACAGTTACCAATATGACCATGGAATTCTTAACGATTTTTTTCATATTCTCCTCCATAAAAAAATCAGTTTTAATTATTAACTCTTTATTTCTTTAAATATTGAGACCTTTGAAAAATGTTCAATTTTGTTCTTTTGGGCAAAAGGGGATGTTTTTCAAAGGTCTCATGTTATTTTGTTTTAACCCGTGGGATGGTTGAAAAATATTTATTTTGGCGCTATATCATTTTTTTATCATACCTGATAAACAAATCGGTATTCGGTAAGTTTTGCTAGGTATATTATTGTTACAACTTAAAAAAAAGCGAGTTCTGTGTCAAGGGAAAAGGGTTTTCTCTCCATGCTGATTAAACCGTTAACGGCTTCACCTGGAACAAACCGAAAATGAGATCCCACCATAATTACATCGACGTCGCTGTAGCCATTCCGGTGTACAACACTTTCACTTACAACGTTCCGAAACACCTTTCTGCCATGACGTCAATCGGGAAAAGGGTTTTGGTCCCTTTTGGCCGGCGCAGTATTACTGGCTATATCTTAGGTTCCGACACGGGCTCCCGCCATGAAGGGGTAAAAGATGTTCTGGACATCCTTGACGAACAGCCTCTATTTCCTGCCTCGATGATTCCTTTTTTCAAGTGGACCGCTGACTACTATATGCATCCTATTGGAGATGTTATAAAATCTGCGCTGCCCACAGGGTTAAATCTCTATGACTTTGTTAGCATTCGAAGTTCAGAGAAAGGGAAAAACGCTCTTTTTGATAATGACCTAACGCCTTTGGAAAAAGAAATATTAAAACGACTGCAGACAGGGGCGTGTAGTTTAAAAAATCTTGGCAATAACGTTAACAAACACATCCCACACGCTTTAATACAATCCATGCAGAGTCGTGGACTGATTTTCCATCAACGCCGACTAAAAGGCGGAACAACAAGGCAAAAAATAGAACGACATGTTAAATTAATTGATTCTGACACGCCGAAAGAAAACCTCTCAGGTGCAAGAAAAAAAATTGTAGAAGCTCTTAAAGAATATGGTGAAGTTCCTTTAAGAAAATTAAAGACAACGATTCCTTCCGCCCCGAGATTAATCAAGCATTTAGCCGCGGATGGCTATATATCAATTGTAGATAAAAGGGTTTATCGAGATCCCTTCGGCGAACCGATAACAGCCGATGTTGCCCACATACTTACGAAAGAGCAAAAAATTGCGCTAGCAAAATTAATGGGATCGGTAACTCGAAAATTTAAAACCTTCCTCCTTACAGGCGTCACCGGAAGCGGCAAAACAGAAGTCTATATGCAGTTATCTGAAAAAGCCATCGCTCGAGGATTATCGGTTTTGGTCCTGGTCCCAGAGATTGCCTTAATCTCTCAGATGGAGAGGCGATTCCGGGCCCGATTTGGGGAGTGTGTTGCTATCCTTCACAGCGGTCTTTCGGCGGGAGAGCGTTATGACCAGTGGGTCCGCATAACACGACAGGAAGTAAATATTGCCATCGGCACCAGATCCGCCGTCTTTGCTCCTTTTACCAATATAGGCATTATCATTGTTGATGAAGAACATGACACCTCCTACAAACAGGAAAGTGGTCTACGATACAATGCCAGAGATCTTGCCATCGTCAGGGCAAAGCTTCTTGGCGGCACCGCCCTATTGGGATCTGCCACGCCGTCAGTCCAGTCTTATAACAATGTAACAACAAAAAAATACACAGAAGTTACTTTAACCGAGCGGGTTGAAAACCGACCCCTCCCTAAAATAACTATAGTCGATTTGCGTAAAAGTAGAGACATAAAGGGAATTCGGCGTTTTATCACACCCAAACTACACGACGCAATTGAAACGACACTGAAGCGTAACGAGCAGGTTCTCCTTTTTCTTAACCGGCGTGGATTTGCCAGCTACCCTGTTTGTTCTGCCTGCGGTGAATCACAGCGCTGTAAAAATTGTGATATTTCACTTACTTTACACAGGGGCGCTAACGCCTACAAGTGTCATTATTGTGGTTTCACCCGAGCATCAGCATCAAATTGTGCGGCATGCGGATCAACCAAAATAAGGTTACTCGGACTTGGAACAGAAAAGGTCGAGGATGCCATAAAAACACTTTTCCCAGACGCCAGAATAGCCAGAATGGACCGTGATACAACCAAACGTAAAGGTTCTGTTATCAAAATACTCAAAGCCTTAAGAAACCAGACCATAGATATACTTGTCGGAACACAAATGATTGCAAAGGGGCATGACTTCCCCAACATTACGCTGGTGGGTATTGTATGCGCCGATCTTTCTCTGAATTTCCCGGATTTTCGTGCAGGCGAACGCACGTTTCAGCTCTTGGCCCAGGTTGCCGGAAGGGCCGGGCGTGGATCAGTCCCAGGTCGTGTTATCCTTCAGACCTTTAATCCGGATCATTTCAGCATATTATCTGCAACAAAACAGGATTTCTTATCTTTTTTCAACTCCGAGATAGATGCCCGTAAGAGCTTGAATTATCCACCATTTTCAAGAATGGTTCAACTTAAAATATCAGGCAAAGATAAGAAAAAAACCCAGCAGCATGCACATATAGTGGGAGACCTTTGCCATTTTCTGAAACAAAGCAATAGATCATTTTTTAAACCGATAGAAGTGCTGGGGCCTATAGAAGCTCCGCTTCCAAAAATTGCAAAACAATACAGGTGGCAGATTCTCTTGAAAGGTGTGACCGTACGACCTTTACACAATTTTCTCCACACATTGTGGTTTAAAAACAGAAAACAAATCAGCAACCGTCACGTTAAAGTCGTCGTCGATGTGGATCCGTTATTTATGATGTAATACAGGGCAAAGCTGAAAGCTTGCGGCTTGACATTCAAAAAAAGTCAACTTATTAGTAGGATCAATTTTAACCGCTCAATTTAGGTTTATTTAAGGATTTAACATATGAGACTGAAAACCTTTTCTATTTTTATCCCGGCCATGGTGTTATCCATCCTTTTCTTTGCAGCGGGATCTTTCGGTGTTGAGTACCAAGCACCTGGAGCTCCATCTGCCTATTTCCCGGAAAACAGTTACATCTTTTCCCCGGTTTTAGACGGTACGGATGTCATCCATAATTATATTCTCCACAACAAGGGGACAGATCCGCTTCAAATTGAAAAGGTTAAAACCGGGTGAGGGTGTACGGCTGTCTCTTATACGAGACAAATCCCTCCCGGTGGCGAGGGAAAAATTACCATAAAAGTCGATACCTCGGGTTATGGTGGAAGAACGCTGACAAAAAGAATAACCGTTAAAACCAACGACCCGCAGCAACCGGTACATTACTTGACGGTTGCCGGCAAAATTGAACGCTTTGTTACTCTTGTACCCAAAAGAGTTACATTGCGCGGTTACGAAGGCAATCAATTGGTGACCACGGTAAAGATAATACCCGAAGAAAAATATCCGTTCAAAATTGTTGGATCCGAGGCTCTTTTCGGAAACAACATCGGTTATAAAATTGAAGAAACAAAATCTGCGAAAAAAACCGAGTACCTCTTGACGGTTGAAAATTTGAAAAAAGACAAGGGCCGTTATTATGACACCATCTCTTTAAAAACAGACAGCAAGATACGACCACTGATTAAAGTGCGTGTTAACGGTCATATCCTGGACAAGGAAAAGAAAAAAAACAATTAGATTTTTATGAAAAATATCAGGGTAGTTGCTTTTGATTGTGACGGGGTCATGTTTGACACCACCCATGCAAACATGGCCTATTATAATCATATTTTAGACCATTTTGGCAGACCGGCTATGACTGCCGAGCAGTTTGCCTTTTGTCATATGCACACGGTGGACGAATCCATAGCGCACCTGTTTGAGGATGAAAAGGATTTTAGGGCCGCACAAGCATATCGCAAACATATGAGCTACGTTCCGTTTTTAAAACACATGGAAATAGAGCCATATCTTAAGACTTTGCTTAATAGACTCAGGCCCACATACAAGACCGCAGTGGCTACAAACCGGTCAGATACAATGGATCGGGTTCTTAGTGAACACAATCTGGCTGGGTATTTTGATCTTGTGGTAAGTTCCAGTGATGTCGATCGCCCCAAACCATACCCGGATCTTTTAATCAAGCTTTTGGAACATTTCAAACTGAAGTCGTATCAATCGATTTATGTAGGAGATTCGGAACTTGATCAATTGGCAGCACATGCGGCAGAAATGCCCTTTGTTGCCTACAATAACAGATCGCTTTCCGCAGATTATCATATACAAAGTCTAAAAGAACTTGCCCAGATCCTTCAGCTTTCACTCGGGAAAAATTTTGGTTGATTCAAACAACACTTTTAAGCGGATAATACCCAAAAACAACTCATTCTCACTTCGGAT
>CALANC010000479.1 GCA_937925895.1 uncultured Desulfobacterales bacterium | reverse complement strand
CGATCCTTTACCATGGCCGAAGATTATCACCAGAAGTATATCCTGAAGCGGCATTATGAATTGAAAAATGAGATGTCGCGTATCTATCCGCACCCCCGGGACTTTGTGGACTCCACCGCCGTAGCACGCCTTAATGGCTACGCGGACGGGTATGGCACCAGAGACCAGTTGTTGCGGGAAATCAAAAGCCTGGGATTGAGAGATGAGGGGAAGAAGGTGTTGACTGAGGTGGTCCGGAGGTAGTGTTTTCGGTTAAATTTCAATGAATAAAGTCCGGGATTTCATGATAATTCAATAGATCAAAGCTCGACAATATTTTTGAAAGCCTGCGTTTTTAGATATCAAATGGGCAAATCCTTTTTCTGGGATTTGCCCTTTTTGATTTTTTAAAGACTACGCGATATATGTAATCGGAACTAATTGATGTTGGGCTGTTCATTTGGTAAGAAAACAAAGATTTTGGTTCAGGCCTGATCTGTGATTTTGTCTGTGTTTATAAAAGGCTATAGTTACAATATTGTGAGGAGGTAGCATATGAAAGTTGCATTTATCGGTTTGGGAACCATGGGCATACCCATGGCCCTTAACATTCTTAATGCCGGCTTCGAGCTTACGGTTCACAACCGGTCCAGAGACAAGGAAGAGATACCGGCAAAAGCCGGAGCGTTGCGGGCCGGCTCACCCATGGAAGCGGCAGCAGGTGCTGAGATTATCATCACCTGCGTCAGCGACACGCCTGATGTCGAGGCGATTATTTTGGGAGAAAACGGCATCATTCATGGTTCCAGTAATGGATCGATAGTAGTGGATATGTCAACAATTAGTCCGTCCGCTACCCGCAAAATTGCAGAAAGACTTGGCAAGAAGGGTGTTAAAATGCTTGATGCCCCTGTGTCCGGTGGATCTGAAGGCGCCCAGAAAGGGACTCTCTCAATTATGGTTGGCGGGGGAACTGAAGACCTTGAAATAGTTGACCCGGTCTTAAAAGCCATGGGAAAAACCATTACTCACGTCGGTTCCGTCGGCGCGGGACAGCTCACCAAAGCCATTAACCAGATTATTGTAGGTGGAACTTACTGGAGCGTGGCAGAAGGAGTCATATTGGGAATTAAAGCCGGACTTGATATGGACAAGGTATTACAGGCGGTGGGCAGCGGTGCGGCAAGTTCTTGGCCGCTGATAAATCGGTCCGGAAACATGATTCAAAACTCCTATCCACTTGGATTTAAAGTCAAGCTGCACCGAAAGGATCTCAACATCGCTCTGGAGATTGCCAGAGAACTTGGTGTCACCCTTCCGTTGGCGGCCTATATAGAGCAGATAGAGACCGGGCTGATTGCCCGAGGGCATGAAGACGAAGACTTGTCTTCTGTAGCCCGCAGTATTCGGGAACAGTCTGGACTTGACTAACCCGAATTTCTCATAAAGAATTTATCTTGTCATTAATTTCCTGTGATATCGTTTTTCAATAAGGGGAAAACCGTTTGACTGGTTTTGCTCTTTTCGTCTTGATGACATATACAAAATGATAAGAGTTGCCTAAGGATATTCGAAGACCCAATGGCTATATATTCTGAAGGCACCATTACAGAAAAAGAAGCTTAAAAAATTCGCAAAATGTTTGGCTAACATTTGATTTTAAGTGCCTTTGGGAGCACTTTAAAGTTAAACATATCTGACTTCCAGCCTTCATTTCCATTGTACTGCATGGCCAAGGCACGGTCTAAGGTTACGTTAATTTGCAGCCCGGTGTAGTATTGACCGGCCCGATTCCCGGCAGCGAATGCAGCTATCCCGCTGATGACAGTGCCACACAGTCCCAAATTCATACAAACAAGATGCAATTTTCGGTCATCAAACCGCGCCTTTGGGACCACTTCCATACCAAAACCATAGTATGGATGTTTGACTACCATCAGGCTAAGTATGTCCATCATCTTTATCAAGCTGCCATCAATAATAATTCTCGCGTTCGTCCGCTTATATTTTTTAAAATACGAGTTAACGACTGCTTTAACATATGTTTTCAGTCCGACATGGCCTCTTAAAACATATTGATTTCGCAACCGGATAACCTCTCCCTCAATACCTACCGAAACTGTAAACGCCCGGACACGGTCATCGCAGTTGATCAGATCGTATTCATGTATCTTTCCATTTTTAATCCGTCTGGCAATATCACCTATTTTGCCTTTGTATCGGAGTGCATGTCTCATGGCGTTACCGGTACCCAAGGGAAGATAGGCCAAAGGGGAGTGGACAGGATCAACAGAGTTGATGATATCAGATAAGGTTCCATCTCCTCCAGCAACCACAAGCACGTCGCAATGGACCGCTACCTCCTGGGCACACCGTCTAAATTCCCCCACGTTCGTAGTATCCATTCCATATATGTCTGCACCAAGAATCTTTGCAGCTGTAGCCAAGACAGAACGCCTCTGATTGGCATTCCTACTTCCGGAAGCTGGATTGGTAATAATTGAGTATCGCATGTTTTATTATCGTTAAATACTTACAACCAATTTTAAGACGCCCGATTCCTGAATCCCATAATTTTACAATCCATTAATTATCCCGTACAAGTTCAATCAGCGTCACTTCAGAAGCAGAT
>CALANC010000478.1 GCA_937925895.1 uncultured Desulfobacterales bacterium | reverse complement strand
TTTACGATTGACCACCGGCAATAAAACAAATATCCGGGTCATATTCTTTTTAATTTTAGGCTCATTTTTTGCTGCACACCTTTGCTTTTGGTTACTCCCCGGAATTTTTAAAACATGGAATGCACAAACAGTTGATCAACTCTTTGTGATGCGATCAACATGGGATCGGTTTCGCCCCCATTATTACGATAAAATTGTTCACGTTGACCTCACCAATACAAGTATCCAACAACTTGAAAATCAGTACTTCAATCGGTCTCATTTTGCGAAAGTTGTTAACAATCTGGCAAAAATGAATGTATCGGCTCAAGTGTATGACTTTATTATTGCGGCGCGAAAAAATGCCCATAATGATCAGGCCTTAATTAAAGCAGTAAACGATTCAGGCAATGTATACTTTGGCTTGGCATTTAAACTGTCAAATCTGAGAAAGACCGAAAAGCAACAGCATGGATATTCAAAAGACATCTTATTTCTTGAACAAACCAAATGGCATGTTGTTTTAGAAGGTAATTCTGAATTATTCTACACCGGTTCGAATCCACTTATGACATTTTACGAACTGGCGCATGCTTCTCAGGGTTTAGGTTCTCTCAGCATTAGGTTTGATCCGGATGGTGTCCTCCGGCGGGTGCCGTTGCTTGTACATTATAACGACGCATATTATCCGATTTTGCCCTTCAAAGTCATCTGTGAATACCTTTGTGTTCCTCCGGAAAAAATTATCGTCAAACCGGGAAAACATATCATTCTCAAAGATGCTAAAAAACCTGGCGATTCGGTTCTCCATGACATCAAGATACCCATCGACAAATATGGAAATATGATTGTT
Organism: uncultured Desulfobacterales bacterium; assembly: GCA_937925895.1. Lineage (GTDB taxonomy): Bacteria > Desulfobacterota > Desulfobacteria > Desulfobacterales > UBA11574 > CALANC01. Next base: position 2,631 of record CALANC010000478.1, on the reverse strand, counting down.
AACTTCATTGGCTCATGGGAAAGGATGGATCATTACGACTTTGCTGATATTATGTCGGCAGCGGATGATCGAGAAGAACTGGAGATGTGGGAAAAGGAGCTTGGAGATAAAATCGTTATCGTATCAGATGTTTCTACAGGATCAACAGACATAGGACCGGTGCCCACTGATCGCAATTTGCCATTTAGCGGAGTCCACTCCAATATTATTCATAATATCCTGAGTGAATCTTTTTTGCATGATTTTTCCAAAAAGCAAATGATTATGGTTGAAGTTTTTTTGATGATCGTTGTTCTTTTTCTGGCACTTCAATTTTCCTCTCTTTATTTCAGTTTTGGTACACTTTTACTGGCATCGTTCTATATGGTGGTGGTAATGGCAAGTTTTTTATACTTGCATCTTGTTTTAAATATCGTTCGCCCATTGCTTATGGTTGCATTAGCCTTGGTATCTGTCGTTGTTTACCGCTATATTCAAGAAGAAAAAGAAAAGGTTGAGGGTCTTCGCCAAAGAGATTTTATTCGTGAAATCTTCGGTCGTTACCTTAGCAATGAGGTTGTGGAGGAGTTGTTTGGTTCATCGGATGGTTTAAAAATGAGCGGAGAGATTCGTGATGTAACTTTCTTGGTGTCGGATTTGCGAGGATTTACTGCTCTTTCATCCGAACTCTCACCGAATGACGTAATTCGTATCCTTAACAGTTATTTGGAAAGGATGGTCGAGATTATCAACCGCTATCGTGGTACTGTTAACGAATTTCAAGGAGACGGCGTTCTTGTTTTCTTTGGCGCGCCTTTAAAACACGATGATGACCCGCAGAGGGCGGTTGCCTGTGCCATTGAGATGCAGAATGTGCTGCTGGAGATAAATGCAGTGCAACGGCAGAACAATCTTCCCGAATTTAACATGGGGATCGGTATAAATTCCGGAGAAGTTGTTGTTGGCAATATCGGTTCGGAAAAACGTGCTAAATATGGGGCAGTGGGCAGCCCGATCAATATCGCCTTTAGAATAGAATCCTTCACTACAAGTGGTCAAATCCTAATCAGTGCTAACACTTTTGAAAAAGTTCGAAAACAGGTACGCACCCGTGGATCAGTGACAGCAAATTTTAAGGGAATCGATCATCCATTAAACCTTTACGACATTGTTAGTATTGCGGGAAAATATGAAAATACTTTGAAAGAAAAACCTCCTGATGAGCTAACCAGACTTCAATCCCCTATACCAATCAAATGCTTTCTCATCGAAGAAAAAACAATTTCTGAAAAAGTCATCGCAGGACGAATTATCAGACTCGGGGCTTTTTCAGCTGAAGTTATATTGGAAAAACCAATACAAAGTCATACTAACTTGAAGGTTTTGTTATCGAGCCCGGAAACAGAGGGGCTTTCTGCAATATACGCCAAAGTTATATCATCTGACTCGAAAAACAGCTCTCAAAATAACAGTGTATATCTTGAATTTACTTGGTTTCCAGAGGATGTTAAGCGATTTTTGACTTCATAATAAAATGTATAGGTTTCTATCCATGTTCATAAACGAAAAAGGCAGAATGTGTTTTGAACATTTTTCACACAAAATCTTAAAATTTAGGCGATTAAAAATGTTGGTTCGGAATAATAATCCCAGCTATTATATGCAATTAATAACCTCAATCCTTATTTGTCTATCCCGTTAGAGAGGTCTTATTTATGGATACGAAAAGGATTTTTATTAAAAACCGTTTTCTCAGATTTTCGATAAATAAGTATTCTTTTAAATCAGCACTTTTCTTGATCAGCATCCTTATTTTCTTCACAGCATGTGCAGGCAAACAAATGTCTATAGAGGAAGCAAAGCAGGTTACTGTTTCAATGAGCGGAAAATCCTTTGTTCCACCTCCTCGAGCCATTAACGACATAATAGATATCTTGGACCAAAAAGGTCATTCTGATCTCACAAGCATCGAGGAACTTAGGGTCAAGGCCGAAAAAAATCCTCCGGAAAATGTAGGTAAATCGTCTCTTGCAAATTTTTATTACAACAGAGGTGTAGCAGCATTTAAGCTTGGTCGCTATAACCAGTCACTGGCAGACCTTCGGATTGCCTACCAATATTCTGTTTATAAAAATCGAAGATTAATTCAGCATCTTTCTAGTTCAGAATATCGTTGTGGCAACTTTAAACGTGCAATTGAACTACTTGAGTCTGGTAGAAAACTCGGCCATCCTGGTATTTATGATCACTTGGTATGGGTGTACTCTCGTATTGGTGACCTCGAATCTGCGAAAAGATACCAACAAATTGGAAATTCACTTTGTAATGAATTGCAAACCAAATGGACCAATACTAATTGGCTTAGGGTTTGGCCAGCCAGGATGAAAGCAAATCTATTAGAGGCACAGGGAAGGTATGATGAAGCCGAAAAATATTATCGAAGGATTCTGCTCATACTGTCACCCTCATCGAAAAGAGCATACCCTATTGCAGCCTTTTGGAGTAAATATTCTCTATCTGCAAATTTAAAAAAGCAAGGACGATTGCTTGAAGCTGAGTCAGAAGCAAGGCAAACCTTAAAGAAAGCAATTGGTTATGGAGGCAAGAACTCAGAAATTGTTGCAATAACAATCGGTGAAATTGGAAAAATTC
>CALANC010000477.1 GCA_937925895.1 uncultured Desulfobacterales bacterium | reverse complement strand
CGTCTGGGTGGCCTATGGCACCGATAAATATTGCGTCTGCCTCGGCAAGTGACTCAACCACACTGTCCGGCAAGATCTCACCGGTTTTCAGGTAATGATCGCCGCCTAGATTGTAATGTGTAAAATTCAAGCCAAAATCTGATTTTTCTGCCACGGCATCAAGAACCTTGATACCTTCTTCCACAACTTCCGGACCTGTCCCATCACCCGGAATTACAGCAATATTATATTTTTTTACCATGTTAACACCATCCTATTAATCATATTTAATCAGAGAAGGTCTATTTGGCATAAACCTTCAATTTATCTATGCAAACGTTTTAAACATTTCCAGCCAAGCGTCTAATATAAGAGGATGCCACGGCCTGTCAAGAAGTTTTCCAAAAAAGGCCAATCTGATAGGAGGTGACCATTATATCTACTTCCTCCTTACAGAATGGCTCATACCGGTAAAGGAACGCCGCTCACTGGAAATCTTCCCGCAGGTTTAGACCGCGGTGGGTTCTATCTCTCACCAGAAACTCGGGCAAGGCGCCGTGATAAACTCACATGAGTCGTTCAAATGGCAAGTTGACAAATAGGCAGGCATCCGGTATCTAAGGACAATTTTGTCTTGATTGTATGTATCGCACTTTTTGTTGTTTGTTGAGAATAATTGTAATTAGTATCCATCCATAACTAAAAAATGGATACCATGTGTTTCCAATTCATAAATGAGCAATTTTTGTCCAGATCAAGGCCGCACAAGGGTGTACGGTGAGGCGTACTTCCTGTACGCCGCAGCCGAAAACCCGCGGAGAACGCAGATCCGGGCAAAAAGGGCCATTTATGGCTGGAAACTAGTTAAAGGAGTCATCTTATGATTAAAAAAAAGACGGTTTATTTCTGTGAAAATTGCGGCAATGTCCTTGAAGCCCTTTGGGATGGGACGGGGGAAGTTAAATGTTGTGGCCAACAAATGACTGAGCTAAAATCGAAAACAACCGGCGCTGACGAAGAAATACATACACCTGTAATAAAACGGGAAGGCAGCAAGGTTACCGTAACTGTGGGAGAAGAACCTCATCCTATGTTACGTGATGACCATTGTATTGTTTTTATAGAACTTCTGGCAGAGGATAAGGTCCTCAGACATGACTTCAAGGAAGGCGATAAAAAAGCTGAAGCATCATTTTTAGTTGAAGAAGGCGTTCCGGTAAAAGCCAGAGCCTTTTGCAATCTCGATGATTTATGGGAGACAAGTTGATACCTTAAACTGTCTGTAATGCAAATATATTTAAGGATATGATAGGAAATCCTTACTGTCATCTCCCTTTGGTTGGCTATTACCAGGAGAAATGAGGTTCTATGTCAAGTGGTTAAATGCTAAATTTTGAATAGGAAACATTGATTTTTTTTAAAATATCTCTATGTTAAAATAGAATTTAAATATAATTTCAAGCGCAAGGAGGACTCAATATGTCACTGATCACGATTACGAGAAGCATCGGTTGTGAAGGGGCGCTCATTGCCCGGCGCGTTTCTGACGAACTTAAATTAGACCTTTACGACGACCAAAGAATTCAGGAAGAAGCCATCAAAATGGGCATTCCTGAGGACCTGAAGAGCCTTGACGAAAAAGCTCCGGGACTTTTCGACCGCCTTTTGACCCACAAGCCGTCATTATACCTGGACCTAATGGAATCAGTGGTCTATAAGGTGTCTCAACAAGGGCAAGGGGTCATTTTGGATCACGGCGCCCATAGGCTTCTTCAGGATTTTGGATGTGCTTTGCATGTGCGCATTAATGCTTCCGAGGCCTTTCGAATCCAGCATCTGATGGATCACCAAGCCATAGATCAGGAGGCGGCTGAAAAAATAATTCACAAAAACGATCGCGAGCGCAGGAACTTCCTGCAATTTGCGTTTCACATAGAATGGAATGATTCCTCTCTGTATGACTTGATCATTAAACGGGACAAATTGAGCGCGGATTCGGCAGCAAAGCTTATCGTGGAGGTGGCGCAATCACAAGAGATAAAAGAGTGTAGCCTAGCGGCTTTAGAATCCATGGAAAGGTTGTCTTTGTCAAAAAAGGTCGAGGCTGCGATCATAAAAAATAACTTCAGCCCGGTCGATTTCCAGGTCGATATCACTGAGGAGGGTGTGGCTAAAATCACAGGATGGACACACACTAAACATGAAAAAGATCGTCTCCTTAAGGTCGTTGAAGGCGTACCAGGAGTGTCAGAGGTCAAATCCAATGTCTTCGTGGTCAAAACGTTTAGCGAATGATGAGGGCATCGGAAAAGACCGACACCAAAATTAGCAACCACTAGGGTCAAAACTATCAAAAGCGGCCTGGAAAAAATCCCTCTCGCACTCCATGGCGTAACGGTAGGTGGCGCGCACCAACTGTGTGTCGGATGCGTAACGGTCGGCCAGCTCTTCCAAATGCTTTGCCAAATCTTCGAAATCCTGGCTGCTGTAGGTGCGAATCCAGTCTATATAATGATGTTCCGAAGGTTTTTGCTTTTCCAGTTGTTGCCCTAAATAGGCATACAGTCGCATGCAGGGGGACATCGCCGTTACAGTTATACCAGTATCACATGACCATGCGGTGGCCATCAGAAAATCGGTGTAGCGACGGGTCGCTGCACCCGGCGCTATGTTTACCAGGTCCGCCCCCCATCCTGCCGCATATTTAACATGCAATTTCAACTCTTCCAGCACCCCATCGGCCAGTGTATGCAGTGTACAAAACCCATCCCAGTCAGGTGCTCTAGCCCCTGCTATGCTGTAAGACCGTGCAAAGGCTTTCAGAAAAAATACGTCTTGGCCAACATAGTAAGCAAAACACTCTCTGGAGAGGCTGCCGTCGGCCAGCCCTTGAACAAAAGGGTGATAAAGACAGGCCTGGACCAGGTCATGGTTGGCTTTCCATAAATCGCCTGATAGTGTCATATTTGTCTCCCTAAATTTCAATTTATCCCGCGCTGCAAGCATACGGATTTCCATTGCGTTACAACTAGCAGCAGGGAATTTAAATTTATCCTGGTCGCTTTTGAAGCTTGGATGTGTAGTCAGGGCAATTCCACCGCGTATGTTTCAAGCGGTGGAACTTTCTTGATCATACCATGTTTTTTAAGAAATTCGGCAAAGCGCTGGTAGCGTGCCCGATCCAGTGCGCCCGGACGCAGCGCAAATCGCGGAAGTGTATCCCGCCAGGCAAGCCGGTTGAGCTTATTATCCAGATCCTTTCGTCCGCGAATAAATAATTTCCACCCTTCCTCAGGATGATTAACGAGAAACTGAACACCTGCCTCCAAGGCATCAACAAATTTTCTTAATTTTGGATCTCTGACATAATCGCGATGGGCAACGAGAACCAGTTCATCATAAGAAGGGATGCCATGTTCCTCCACATAAAAGGCTCGGCCCGGCCGCCCTACAATATCCATCTGGTTCAACTCAAAATTGCGATAAGCACCGATGACGGCATCTGTTGTCCCTGCAATGAGGGATGGAGACAAGGAAAAATTGACATTAACCAACTTGATATCATTCAGAGACAAACCCTGACGTTCAAGCATGACCTTAAGGAGAACGGTCTCAAATCCACTAATTGAGTAACCCACTGTTTTGCCTTTCAAATCCATGAGGCTTTTAATATCACTGTCTGCCAAAACAACAAGCGTATTTAAGGGTGTTGCAACTAGCGTCGCGATGCGGACAATGGGTAACCCTTGGTCGAAGTGAAGATGATGCTGTGGTTGATAGGAAACGGCAATTTCTGCCTTTTTAGCTGCCGCAAATTTTGGTGGATCGTTTGGATTGGATGGAACATGGAGCTCTACATCTAATCCTCGTTCGCTGAAAAATCCTTTTGTAAGGGCGACATAGATGGGTCCATGATCCGGATTAACAAACCAGTCGAGCACAACCTTAATCTTTTCCGACGCATTTGCAATATTTAATCCCCCGTTCAATAGAAGCAATCCCGTCAAAAACAATGAAAGAAAAATACGTTTTTTCATTCTAACTCCTTTTCTTCTGTTTCTTCTTTTTGCCAATAAACGATTTTGATCATGGCCCTGTCCACCGTAAAGTAGAGTGTCAGGGAAACGATGGCAAGTACAACCAGCGCAGCAAACATGATATCTATTTGCATACGGGCATT
>CALANC010000476.1 GCA_937925895.1 uncultured Desulfobacterales bacterium | reverse complement strand
GGGCAGAATGTCCGGAATGCGCCTGCGGAGATGTAACGTTTTTGGGTCCAGAAAAATTAAGGGAGAAGTTTATCGGCAAGGAAGAAGAAATCGATATCCTTTGCCCCCATTGCGGCACCGGAATCAAGGGGAAATTAGAAGAAGAGGAAGATTAAATCTCTGAAAAAAAGACTTCCTAACCGGAAGGTTTGAGAAAAAAAACGGCCACTCACATAGGGGTGGCCGTTTATTAATTTACTGATATTATTACCAATCCTCGTCCATTAGATCGACACCATCTCTTTCAAGCTGGGCATCTCGCTCAGCATGGGCTTTTTTTATTTCTTCCTGGCTCCAGGGCTCTATGATCAACGATTCTGCCACCAATTCCCAGATGTACATGGTCTCTTTATAATTACCCATATCAAATTCCTTGGCAAGACCTTTCATGATTTGGTCACGGCAATTGTGGCACGGCGCGATGACCATTTCTGCCCCGGTTTTCTTGATCTGATCCGCTTTGGTCTTACCGTAACCCAGACGTTCCTCATCATACGGCATGGCCCAAGCGCCACCGCCCGCTCCACAGCAATGATTATTCAAAGGGCTGTCAATCATCTCCACTGTATTCTCACAGCACCGGGATACGATCCACCGGCTTTTTTCTGCCTCGTGATCACCAAAAAGCAAGTAGGACTTTCTCACGTAATTGCATGGATCGTGCACGGTGGTTAATTGCGGGTGTTTGGATTTGTCTATTTTTATTCTTCCGGTCTCAATGTACTCCTTTAACAAATCGAATACACTAACAACTCTAAATTCCTCAAAAGCTTCCGGAAACCAATTATTGAACCCGACCCGGGTTGCAAAATAGGCATGGCCTCATTCCGGGTATAAGATCGTCTTCACCTTTAGCCTTCGAGCATTTTCCAGGACACGCTCCACCTGGATTTTCCAGTTTTCATCGTCGCCGGAGAACAGGCCCCAGTTAACCCCTTCCCAGTTGGTGGATGATACTGTCCAGTCTTCCTTTGCAGCATAAAAGATCCGCCACCAAAACTTCATGTCGTCCGGCTCTGCAAAAGGTTCTTTGGAATTGACCGTGACAATAATGTTTGCACCTTCCTTGTCCACAGGCACATAGAATCCCGGACAGGGCCATTCCTCATCCTCTTCCATTTCCGGACCCATATCTGCCAGCAAAAACAAGAAGTCATCCCTGGGAATCCCCAGGTTGTTCCCCCTTTCAAAGTTCATGATCGTACCTTTGTGAATGGGGCCCGGAACTAGATCTCGTTCCCGTGCAGTCCGGCAACTCCGAAAGGTCTTTATCAATTGAATCCCCATCGGACACGCATATTGACATCTGGCGCACAATGTACAAACCCACGGCCATTTGGAATCAACAACATCTTGCTCCAATCCCAAAGCCAGATACCTTATTGCCTTTCTCGGATCCCAACCCGTAACAAGGTTGCTGGCGGGACATCCACTTGCACACATTCCACACGTTAGACAAAGGTCTGCCATTTCAGGAGAAACCGCTATCTTGCGATCTCTTTTTCCCAATTTGATCGGTTCTTGCATATATTTTTCCTTTCTTGACAATCTTTCGCCCATAAATGTCGGGCATACGTGGATAACAAAAATATTCTGGCTTGTTTAACTCTAGTACGATTTGTCCTGACTATTTAGTATCACTTTGTATTCCTGTCAACTTTAAAATAACATTTATTTGATCTGCTATAGTAAATCTTCTGTCAAGAGGAGTTTTCCAAATAAACCATTTTCCCAATACCCCAAAACCATTATTCCATCATTCCAGTATGCCATTATTCCAATTGTGACCTGCCCGCTCGTGCCTTGCACTGGCAGGCGGGGCGAAGCGAACTAAATTAGGCTTTAAAAATAGTAGGCAACTTCAAATCGTATGAAATCGTCCGTGCGCAAACTATAAAAAGGACCGTCTTCGGATGGGTTGAGAAATGCATACCCCTCAAGGGTGGCTTTAATGTTGTTACCAAAACGTCGACTGGCTTCAATACTAATATTTTTTGAGCGGTTGTTCAGGTCTTGGCTCATGCCGACCAATAAAACGGTACTGGCAGCATCGTTTACGGTAGCCCGCAGGCCTAACACGACGTCGTTTTCAAAGATTGTTGTCGCTTCATCATCACGACCATCGTACGCCAATTCACATATTACTCCTAAATCAGCATTGGTGTCGAATATGCCCACGAAAGTATATTCAAATCCACCTACAAAGGCAAAAAAATCTTCGCCTTGACCGGTTCGGTACAGTGCTTCCAATTTCCACAACCACTCTCCTGCAACAAGTTGCAGGTCAACACCGGTCTGATTGATCTGCTCATAGAAGGGGATCAAGACCGGAAGACCCGATTCGTTTAAATCTGAGAGAAGTGTGGGTTCCCGTCCGGTTCCCAGGAATTGGTATATCCCGAAATCCAAGTTCCCCAAAGAGTGGCTGTATCTTACAGCAAAATCGATGTGATGTTCCTTATGGTTGTTTTCATATATGGCGTTGTCTGTGTCAACTACTGGGGAAGTACGCAGACGTCCTTCGCTCCCCGGAAACGTCCGTTCTCGAAAGTAAGGCAAAACAAACAGGTCCATCACTCCCCAATCTCTTGGCAGGGTGAAGTTGATCATAGGTTGGCCGAGCTTGTCTTCGCCGTCAATACTCTCCACCAAATCCGTCTGATTGATGACGTCCACCAAATGGACGAATTCCAAAACGCCCCAGAATACTTTTCCCACGCCTACACGTAGCTCCCACGTGTCTCCCAGCCACAAAAAGTTTAATTCGCGAATATCGACATGACTCCGCTCATCGTCGGCGTTGTCTATCCGGGCAAAGGGCACAAAAATGAAACTCGAACCGCCTTTCCATTCGTGGTAATATTCAGGTTGGAAAGAAATTGAGGCGTTGTTCCTTTCCTGTTCCGGAAAAATCGGCTCGTCCAGGAAAAACCTGCCTTCGGCAGCAACATGCCCCGAAAATTCGTGCCCCAGAGCTTGAGGTGTCAACAGGACCATTAGAGACAGGAGCCATGCCATTAGCGGCATAATTTTGTGGTGTGTTAAATTTCTAGTATTTTCCACCAGCTCAACTTATCTCACCCTTTTCAGGCTGTTCTTGTTGAAGTCTTTGTCCTTGAGACCGACACGAAACTTATAATTAGACCAGGTCAGTTCCGTACTTTTTCCATTTTGATGGTTGACCATGTTCATCTTGTCCGGTCTCCAGAAGCGGTCTATATATTTTTGGTATCCATTGAATGTAAGGGTTTTAAAAAGGGAGCTTTTTCGATCGAAATACTCTATTTTCCACGGGCGATATTCGAGTTTGTCGATCCAGATGACCTGTTGTGTGTAGCCGGAATTCTTTTTGTCAACCGGATAACGCTCGATCACAAAACATTCTCGGCCGTCATACTCTTCATCCCGAATCCATTTGTAGGTATATTTCTCAACTTCCTGACTGGAAATATCTTCATAGGCAAATTCGCTGCCCATGAATGAACCCGATTTGTTCCGGGAGCTTATTCTTTTTACCCTTTTTAACGCCGGCAGGTAAAGCCACTGGTCATCATCTCCCTTTTTGTGGCTAAAGGTCAGAAAAGCGGTCCCCTTCACATCTCTGGGATTATCGAAAATGGTCAGGGTTTTGTCGCCGTCATTTTTCACTTCCAAGGTTCGGACCCGGATTTTTCTGATACTCTTCTGTCCATGTTTATTCCTTAAAGTCATGAGCATGTCGGCAATGAAATCTCCAAATCCGTTATCCCGCCTGTCTTCCTCCAAAGCTATGGCAAGACCTTTCTCCTCTGCAGAATCAGCTGCTGTCGCCGGTAAAGGAAACAGGAGCGAAAATATCATCATACAAGTCAGTATCTGTCCCATTTGTCTTTTGATTAAATGCTTCATCTCTTTTTTTCTCTGCTTTCATCAATAAGGTCGGTAAAAATAAAAAATCCAGAACCAATGCCAGTGAAACGGTTAGAGCCGACATCAGGCCCATATCCGAATTCATTCTATATCCTGAAAAGGAAAGAACCATGAATCCCGCCACGAGTGCTATGGTTGTTATCCACATGGCCGTGCCAACGGTGTTAAAGGAATAACGGACGGCACCGGCTGGATTCATTCGGTGCTCTTTCCGGGCCCGGATATACTTGCTCATAAAGTGCACGGTATCATCTACGACGATGCCAAGAGTCATGGCTACGATGACCGACAATCCTAAACCTACCTGGCCGACAGTTAATCCCCAAATGCCGAATGCCATGAATGCCGGTGCCAAATTGGGAAGCAAGCTTAAAAGACCGAGTTTGAAACTTCGCAGCGCAACCATCAGGATAACTGAAATCAAAACCAGGGCACCTAAAGAGGCCCCCAGCATGCTGTTAATATTTCGTTTGGATAAATGGGCCCAAATAATCGACAAGCCCGAGCCATAGGTGAACATGCGTTCAGTTGCGTTTGCCTTCAACCAGGCTCGTGCCTTTTCATCCATTTCACGCAGTTCCCTTGTCGTCGTGCCTTTCAAGGTCACCAACATTCGGGATGCAGATTTGTCGACGTTAATTTGGTTGTTCAGATCAAGACCAAAAGGGAGTGACATTTCGTATAGCAATAAGTATTGGGCCGCAAGATCACGCTGCTTGGGAATGGTGTAAAAAAAATCGTCATCTCCGTGCATGTTTTTGTTAAGCCGCTTCATGGTGTCGGTGATCGTCTTTACATTGACAACTTTCTGCTGCTTTCGATACCAGCCGACAAACGCATCCACAATGGCCAGATAATCAGGATTGTTAATCCCGCCTGTTTCACCTGATTCCAGGGAATATTCGATTACGTGAAATCCGGTGAGGTTTTCTTCGGTAAAATCCGTCGCCCTTCTGATGTCGAAACTTTTCCCAAAGTATTTGATCCAGTCGTCGTTTAGCTCAATTCTCAAGGTTCCGGCAGTGAGCAGGGATATGACGACCAGGGATCCCCAAAATACGAATCTGCGTCGATTGATTACGAAATCCGCCAACCGATCGCAGCTGGCGCAATCTGCTTTTTCAGGTCTTGATTTAACTCGGACAGGGAGTACGGCAATCAAAGACGGCAGGAAAAGAACCGAGTATACAAACGCCGCCATCACGCCCATGGCCACGATATTTCCCAAATCCCGGAACGGTGGGGCATCGGAAAAATTCATGGTCAGAAAACCGATGGCTGTGGTAACGCTGGTGAGAAACACCGGCTGAAAGTTTATCCGCAAAGATTCTGCAATGGCATCATGTTTTGATTGGCCCTGACGCATCTGCTGGTAAATCGTCACCAATACATGAACGCTGTCAGCCACGGCCAGAGTTAGAATGATGGTGGGAGCCCCGGCAGACGCAGCAGTTATGAGAATACGAAACCAGCCTGCCAAC
>CALANC010000475.1 GCA_937925895.1 uncultured Desulfobacterales bacterium | reverse complement strand
TTGAAAACCTGACCAATCTGGACCAGGTCCCGGCAAAAGATTTTCAAGTTATTGCCCTACCGATGAAAATCAGAGGAGGTAGTGGTGCTCCCTTAAGAGCTATCGCAATGATCCCAAATTTAGAATAATTTATTATTCAAGACTTACTTCCTTTCATTAGCGCTTATGTTCCGGGCTGTCAAATCCTGATTTACAGCCTGCCTTCCATTCATCGGGCAAGTTTCCATAGGCAGGTACGCCACCTTGGTCTTTTAACATTCTGGCCAAGTGCAGACAATTCCAGACCAAAAAAGTAGTGTTTCTGTTTGTAAAATCATTTTCTGGCCCACCAGATCCTTCGTCACGATACGATGGCCCGGGACCTGCTTCTCCCATCCATCCCGCATCAGCCTGTGGAGGCACGGTATAGCCAATATGGGATAAGGAAAAAAGAATATTCATGGCACAGTGTTTTACACCATCTTCATTGCCTGTGATGAGCGTTGCGCCAACCTTACCATAATCTCTGTATTGTCCTTTTTCATTAAACAGATGGGTATAACCATACATTCTTTCCAGGGTTCTGTTGCAAACGGATGACTTTTCTCCTAGCCAAACGGAAGTACATACAATCAATATATCACAAGCGTCAACTTCCTTTTGAATCAATGGCCAGTCATCTTTGTCCCATTCATCTGTTTTAGACATATCAAGCCCCAAACCAGCAGGAATATCATAATCAACCGGACGAATTATTTTACTGGCAACGCCATTGGCTTTAAATATATTTTGAGCCACCTTGATCAGGCCTTCTGTATGGGATAGAATTGGGGTGCGATTTAAAGTACAGTTCAAAAACAAAACTTTCAGATCATCATATTTTTTAGGAGGTAATGCGCATTGTTTTTCAGTAATTTTTTGAAGTTGCTTAGACATCTCATTTGATTTAGGGGTTCGCTTAAATATAAGGCTTTTTGATAAGATGTCATCGTCAAGGAAAGCGCAACACCATTATGGTTTGGCCACCAAATCGTCACATTCAGTTTTTTCAACAGTATAAGAAGCACTGATAAATTTCCAGTCATTGTCAATTTTTATCAAACTAAAAATATCTACTCCGCAATGAGAAAACTCACCGTTTATATGAAAATCATAAGGAATCCAGGCCATTGCCATACCCTTATGAACCTTGATCTCGTAATCTAATGCTCTTTCTTGTAGGATGGTTTTAGGATCAAAACTCTTTAAATCATCCTTGAAGAATCTCATAGAATGGGTCATTGGGCTGGTTGTGTTATTAATGGTCCACACCTGACCTTCACCAAACCATAAATTCTTTAAAATCAGGGTGTCCTGTTTTTCTAATGCCGTAAAAAACGCATTCACTTTATTTTTTACTTCAGCTTGGTCAGTCAACATTGTTTCTTGTGCCAAACCATTAAAACCTACCCATAAAAATACCAGCAAAAAAAATTTATTCAACATAGATCTTAAATTTTTAAATTCGAAATGTCCTCAAATTATAACCCAAATTATCTTTAAAATTGAGTATGTCTTGCTACAGGGAACTGTATGGGTATTTCCTCTTTGGTTTCTCCCAAATTTTGTCTGAGATCAATTTCTATACCTCTTGCAATAGTAGATATGGGCACATCATTAGGAGTACCTTCAAATGGATTATCTCCGGTTCTGCCAATTCTCTCCATGGTATGAAAAATCCATGCGACAATGACATAGATCGGAACTGATAACCAAATAAACAGGCCGCCTATGATTGGATACTTTGGAATAAGCCCAAGCCCAATATCAGTAAACTGAGGCACCAATGCCAAGGGCAACAACAACACAAAGATCCACATGAAAAAATGATTCAAGGTTGCAAATTGCCTTGGGTAAGGAAAATTCTTGATGCGTTCACTTTTCCCTTGAAGAGAAAATAATTCTTTAACAATATTCTCGAGCTCCAAATATGAAAACTCCCAGATCGTCCCTTTTGACTTTAACTTTTTTAAATGGTGAGATTGCAAATAAAGTAAGGCAGTTTGCTTGTTATCTTTGCTCATAACATATGCTTTATCGCTTTCAGAAATCAGACACATCAATTCATCTTCCAGTTTTGAATTTCTCTCTGGAGGAACCATGCCCCATTCCCGATTGGTTTTATGCTTCACAGAAGTTTCCCATGGTTTCATCTCCCGCATAGCATATCGCAAGGCGGTCATCCAGGCAATATGCCGATAAGTTAAAATTCTAATTTGTTCATTAAGCACTTCTTGTGAAGAGTGATTTTCCTCGTGCTCATTGTCTAACATATCCTGAACAAAAACACCAAATGTTCGCGATGCATTCACAATTCCTCCCCAGATCTTTCTCGCTTCCCAAATCCTGTCATAAGAAGCATTGTTCTGAAAACCGATCACAAAAGCCACTGCAGTTCCGATTAATGCTATTGGAGTCCATGGAATTCTGAGCCAGGCCAAATCAAAGATATAATAGGCAAAAACCCAAATACAGATAATGAATAAAAAAATGAAAGTGTCGAAACGGGTCCACCAGGCCATTTCAAAAGTGCTGTAGTTCTTTTTTATATGCATGCCTTAAAAATAGTGATAAAAAATGATT
>CALANC010000474.1 GCA_937925895.1 uncultured Desulfobacterales bacterium | reverse complement strand
ATCTTCAAATTGACCCTCATATTTCGTCTCATCAGGAAAGATCAGAGTTCCCTTCCCCGCAGGTTCTCCGTCCAAGAATTTGCCCACATATTTCTTATCATCAGGAAAAGTTAACGTTCCTTGTCCATGAGGCAGGCCATCTTTGAATTCACCCTCATATTGATGCATACCGTCGGGAGATGTTAACGTTCCATGTCCATGGCGCCACTCATCCTTTCTCTTGATAGCTATCGACAGCCTTTTATTTTCTTCTGTGAGGTCTTTAATACGGTTTTTAAAGTTTTCGTTTTCTTTCTCAAGCTTTTCAAATTGTCTTATTTTGACAGATGTGCTTAACTCCGCTTGTTTTTGACTTTCCAATTCATTTTGAAGGTTATTGTAGCAATCTTCACCGAGTTTTTCTTTGAAATGCTTTGACGTTATTTCTTCCCATATCAAATTAAATTCATTTAAAAATTTAATGCTCGTAGAATAATCTTCAATAATAACGACATGTTCTCTGTTGTTGATTGCTTGATCTGTCCAATTAAACGAACCTGTTATTATTTTAACTCCATCTATAATTAAAAAATTATTGTGCATCCTCCGGCGCTCACTTCCGGCAGTTTTACATTCAATATCAGAATTAATTAGTTTAATTAAAGGATCGCTAAAATCCTTAAGTTCCACATCATCAAAAATGGCTAATACTTTTACTCCTTTTTTCCGTAATTCAATCAACCCATTAATCAACCTTTCATTTGTAAGCGTGTGCAAAGCTACAAAAACGGCGGTTTTGGCGTTTAGCATTTCCTGATATATTGCTGCGGTTAAATTTGAGCTTGCAGAAAAATGACAATTGGTTGTTGGCATTATTTCGCCCTATATCTTCGCCTGATAGATCTGTGGTCTTCTGCTTTTTATTATATAACCCCTTAAATATACATCATATTTTTATCTTTATATAAAAAAGGGTTGTTTGCGCACCTATCCACATTTTATATATGCAAAAATTATGCAAAATCAAGACGTTATGCCAAATTAATATAAATAGTAATATTATCAAATGGTTATACAAATAAACCAGTGGCGGCGGCGAAGTCAATCGGTGGAAAAACATGTGAAATTGTGGAGTAAATTCTATAAAAAGTATGACTTGTTTTACATAACTCCACTTGATTTATAAAAAAAGGGCAAAAAAATCAACTTAAAACTAACTTGCTCAAGTTTATCGCCTCTTATTAACCGGCGGAATGTGTTGCTGATGGGTAGAACGGTGTGAAATGGATTTGACAAAACTCGAATAAGGCCATATAAACTAAATTTATAATGTTTTATAATCCGCTCCAATTCTTACTGAAGATCCCATAGCTCCATTATGAGGTCAAAGAATAAAGTCTACTCTATGACATACAAATCGTGTTTCATCTGGCATCGTTGATCAAATTAGCCGATTCGATGCAAATTGCTTGAAGATCGATAAACTTCAGGCATGGATTAATAGAAAGGACTACCATGCAAGTTACCGTTGAAGATGTTACCAATATAAAAAAAATAATGCACGTTGAAATTCCCGAAGATAAGGTTGCTCAAGAAATTAACAATGCCTATAAACAGCTCAAAAAGACCGCCAAAATAAAGGGGTTTCGGCCAGGAAAAGCACCGCTATCCGTTTTGGAAAGATTATTTAAAAAGGATGTCCATAATGAAGTGTCTTCCAAACTTCTTCAGAATTCTATTGTAGAAGCAATTAAAAAAACTGATCTTGAAATTGTTGGAAATCCGGAAATAGATCCCCATGAATTAGATGAGAAAGGACCATTTAAATATGACGTAACACTGGAAGTAAAGCCTAAAATGAAAGATATAGATTTTAAGGGGTTAACCCTTAAAAAGACACTTTATAAAATTACCGATGAGGAAATGGATGCTCAACTTCAAATGCTTCAGAAAAACCTGGCACGCCAGATTCCCATATTGGAAGATCGATCCGTCCAGGAAAACGATTTTGTTCTGATCGATTATGAAGGATTTAAAGATGGGAAGCCTTTTGCTGAAACCAAAAAAACTGAAAACATTACCATGAAAATCGGCGCCGGCTATATTCTAAAGGACTTTGACGAAAAACTGATCGGCATGAAACCGGGGGATATCAGGGAAATTACGGTTAATTTTCCTGAAGACTATTTCAACAAAAATATTGCAAACCATGAAATAACTTTTAAAGTAACTCTGCATGAAATTCGAAAAGAGGTGCTCCCGGAAATCGATGATGAGTTTGCCAAGGAACTGGGCCAGTACGAAACATTAGGAGAATTGAAAAATGTAATTACAAAAAATCTGAACGAGGGGTATGCTAAGCGAGTCGAGCAAGAGTTGAATGAACAAATTTTTAAATCTCTGTTAGACCAGTCAGAATTTGATATCCCGGATTCAATGGTTGAATATGAATTGGAAGGAATTGTTCAAGAAGCCGAAAGGTCATTTGCTTACTACAACAAATCTATGGAAGACCTGGGTCTTTCAAAGGAATCTCTTTCAGAAAAATATCGTGATACTGCAGAACAAAAGGTGAAGCGTCATCTTTTGTTAGATAAA
>CALANC010000473.1 GCA_937925895.1 uncultured Desulfobacterales bacterium | reverse complement strand
TTTAGCTCAACACCAAGCTTCTTGGCAGCATCTATGGCTGAGTCCGCCGGCTCCATGCCGATAGAAAGTACCACCATATCGAAGTCTTCGCTTATCACTTCGCCGGATTCCGTCACATAGCGGAGATTAAGTGTGCCGGTCTCATCCGCTTCGGTAATCGTATGAACCCTTGATCGTATAAACCTCACGCCTTCAGACTTGGCCCGTTCATAATACTTTTCAAAATCTTTGCCGTGGGTCCTTATATCCATAAAGAATATGGCAGGTTCAAAATCCTTGCCGAGATGTTCCTTGGCAATTACCGCTTCCTTGAGCGCATACATGCAGCAAACAGATGAACAGTACTCATTGTCGCAACGGTTCACATCGCGAGATCCGACACACTGGAACCAGGCAATCTTTGCGGGTTCTTTCATATCAGACGGACGGAGCACATGTCCGCCGGTGGGTCCCCCTGCAGACAAGAGTCTTTCAAACTCCAGGCTGGTAACAACATTGGAGAATTTACTGTACTGGTAGGTGTCAAAGCCGGCGGGATCAAACGGTTTAAGTCCGGTTGACAGGATGATCGATCCGACATTAAGTTCGATAGTTTCATCTTCCTGGGCATGGTCAATGGCATCTACCGCACAGAAATCGGTGCATATCTTGCATTCTCCGGTTTTGAAATGCACGCACCTGGTTCGGTCGATGACCGGCGTGTTGGGTATAGCCTGGGCATATGGCACATAGATCGGCTTGCGGTTTGCAAGCCCCATATCATATTCGGACGGAATAGGTTTAACAGCGTGCCTGGTAATATCCTCCAGCTTGATATGGCCGGTGGGACAGACAGAAACACAGGCACCACAGGCCAAGCAGGCTTTGGTCTGAACATGAAAGGGGGTGTCCACTTTCATTTCCACACCTCTCCCGGTCAAACCGATGGCGCTGTTGCCAATTTTATCACAGATACGTGTGCAGAGACCGCAAAGAATGCAGGTGTCATCTTTAATCCTAAAGCGTGGTTCCTTTAAGTCGTATTGCGCTGCAAGTTCACTAATAACGGGTACATCCGGACAGCGGGCAAACAATAACTCCACAATTAATTTACGGCCTTCGTGTACCGTTTCGGTGTCTGTCTCGATCTCCATACCTTCCCAGATGGGGTAATTGCAGGCGGTTACAAAACGGGTGCGACGCCCATCATAAAGCTCTACCGTGCATAAACGGCACATCCCGGCAGGATCGAGAGCCTTGTGGTGGCACAGGGTCGGAATCTCAATCCCATATTTCTCAGCGACCCGAAGGATATATTGTCCTTCCTCTCCCTGGACGTCTTTGCCGTTAAGTTTGAACGTGATCATGGGTTTTTACCTTGTTTATTCTTAAATTATTTAACAACGATGGCATCGAACGTACAGGCATCATAGCAAATGCCGCATTTGATACATTTCTCCTGGTCCATTTTGTGAAGCTCTTTCTTTTCTCCGGTAATGGCTTCCTCTGGGCATTTGAGTGCGCACAGAGTACAGCCGTTACAGTTCTCTTCATCGATTTCATAATAAAACAGAGGCTTGCAAACCCCTGCCGGACATTTTTTGTCCTTGATGTGGGCCTCGTATTCATTCCGGAAATATAGAATCGTTGTCAGCACCGGATTCGGGGCCGAGGTCCCCAGGCCGCAAAGGGAAAACTTCTGGATCATAGCACCCAGTTCTTCCAGCAGTTCGATATCGCCCTCTTTACCATTCCCTGCGCAGATATCGGTCAGAATATCCAGAATAGCCATTATCCCTTCTCTGCATGGATTACACTGACCGCAGGATTCCTCTTTGAGAAAATCCAGAAAATAACGCGCAATATCAACCATACAAGTGTCCTGATCCATAACAATCATGCCGCCGGAGCCCATCATGGAACCGACTTTTGTCAGCTCATCAAAATCAACGCCTAAATTCAAAAATTGCTCTGGAATACATCCACCAGAAGGGCCTCCGGTTTGTACCGCTTTAAATTTTTTCTTTTTGGGAATGCCGCCGCCGATGTCATAAATAATGGTACGCAAACTTATTCCCATAGGGATTTCCACCAGACCGGTGTTAACCACTTTCCCGACAAGTGAAAATATTTTGGTTCCCTTGCTTCCCTCCGTACCTATGGAAGAATACCACTCCGCACCCTTATTGATGATCACCGGCACATTGGCCCAGGTTTCAACATTGTTCAGCATCGAAGGATTGGTACGGAAACCCCTTTCCACCGTATGAATGTATTTTGCTCTCGGTCGCCCAGGGTTACCCTCAAGAGAGGCCATTAAAGCGGTTGATTCGCCGCATACAAAGGCGCCACCGCCGCGGCTGATATGAATGTCAAAATTGAAGCCGGAGCCAAGAATATTGTCACCCAAAAGGCCCAATCCCCTTGCTCTTTGCAAAGCGATTTTCAAGTTTTTTACCGCTAGGGGATATTCATGCCGCACATAAATATATCCCTCATGAGATCCAACCGCTATGGCGCCAATGATCATACCCTCTACAATACTATGGGGATTCCCTTCTAAAAGACTTCGATCCATGTAGGCACCAGGATCGCCTTCGTCTGCATTGCCAATGACGTATCTAGGCTCATCATACCTGCGGCAGGTCTCCCATTTTATCCCTGCTGGGAATCCGCC
>CALANC010000472.1 GCA_937925895.1 uncultured Desulfobacterales bacterium | reverse complement strand
CGTTCAGTGCGGCCAGGCTGCCGTCGGGCGCGTGAGAAAGGGGCCTTTACCGGCGCTGAACGCCGAAAAGAGGGACGGTTTTATCAGGCCCATGGCGGCAGCCTGTTTCTCGATGAAGTCAGTGAAATGTCTCTAACCATGCAGGTAAAACTTTTACGTGTATTGCAGGAAAGAGAATTCACCCGTGTGGGCGGTGAAAAGGTGATCAAAGTTGAGGTGAGATTAATTACCGCCACCAACAAAAATCTTCAGGATTTGGTCAACGAGGGTCAATTCCGGGAAGATCTTTATTACCGCCTGAATGTGGTCAGCCTGGAAATTCCCCCTCTAAGAAAACGGAGAGATGACATACCCCTTTTGGCCCAGCATTTTCTGGAACAGTTTGCCAAAAAAAACAATAAAGAGATAAAAGGGTTTACACCCGGCGCAATGGATTCGCTCATAAGATATGACTGGCCCGGAAATGTTCGCGAACTAATGAATGCGGTTGAAAGGGGTGTCGTGCTCACGCGTTCCAAATATCTCGATGATAAGGATTTTGCCATTATACCGGGTTCGACGGGGGAAAATGAAAAACCCTCGCCTCTTTTCGAGGTAAAGGATACCCACAGGTCTCTTGAGGAGGTTGAGAAAGCTGCTATTTTACGTATGCTGGAGACGACAGCCGGAAACAAGAGCGAAGCAGCAAGGCGTCTTGGTATAACAAGGAAGACCCTTCATAAAAAGCTAAAAAAATATGGGCTTATGCCATAGATTTTGGACCCTCTTCTCCAACTAAATTGGAGAAGAACCTTAATTTTTTCTTTTTGGAGACGCAACGATGCGAATTAAAATCATTCCTGTCCTTTTTTTTATGCTCCTATGCTTTTCAACTCAAGCCCTGCATTCCCAGAATTCTTCTCCGACGGCAAATTCACAGGCGGAAGAATCGGACCTGTCATTGTCCGACATTCTAAATAGAGTTGAACATCGATATGCTGCGTCATCCTTTTCGGCAGACTTTTTCCAGGCTTCAACCATAAAGGCCATGGAGATAACAGATACGGCTTCGGGGAAGGCATTTTTCAAACATCCGGGCATGATGAGATGGGAATATGAAAAACCGGACAAACAAATTATCATCACCGACAGTAATACCATATGGATATACCGGCCGGATGACAACCAGGTTATGATCGGAAAGTCTCCGTCATTTTTTGGCGACGGCAAGGGTGCCAGCTTCCTGGCGGACATGAAATTAATACGGCAAAAATTTAGTATTACTCTCGAAAAAACGGATAGAACCGGGTACCATGTGCTGAAGCTGGTACCCGAAGAAAAAGGATTCGATTTGGCTGTCGTCTATCTGGCGATTTCAACCACGACTTTTAATGTTGATGAAATCACCATCTATAATTCCTACGAAGATGAGACCAGGATTGAGCTGAGAAATATACAGTTTAGGCAAAAATTAACAGACGCCATGTTCAATTTTCAAATACCTCAAGGGGTTGAAGTCATGCAACTTGAAGAGTAGGTTTGAACAGGGCTATCCCCGATTTCTCACGAGTCTGAGCGGCTCAGGAACAAGGCATTTCAACCCGAAGACGTAGTATTTTATTTTGAGGGTTGAATAACGCAGTTCCTGTGTCGCTCAGACTCGCCTTTGGTGAAGAATTTTAACTCGTATTACGCTAATTGTTAAATGACAGAATGTTGGTACAAATTGAATACAATATTATTTAAACTTTTTGAAATTCGTCCTTTTTTGAAATTTGTTAAAATTCTTCATGAGAAATCCGGGCTATATAAGTTCTTCCGGTATGTCGGCGTTGGTGTATACTTTCTGAACATCGTCACAATCTTCAAGGGTCTCCATCAACTTGACCATCTGTTCGGCTTCTTTTCCAACAAGATCCACTGTCGACTGCGGCAGCATGGTGATTTCGGCGACGATATAGGGAATCGATTCCTTGTCTATAGCCGCCTTAACGCTTTCAAAATCCTGGAGAGCGGTGATGATTTCATAGTTACTGTTATCTTCCCTAACATCTTCCGCGCCGGCATCGATGGCGATTTCCATGAGTGTGTCTTCATCCACCGCCTTATGCTCAACAACAATATAACCCTTTTTATCAAACATCCAGGCCACACACCCTGCCGAACCCAAGTTTCCCCCGGACTTACTTAAAATATGGCGGATATCTGCAACGGCCCTGTTTTTGTTGTCGGTAAGCGATTCTACGAAAATGGCAGCACCCCCAGGTCCGTATCCTTCATAGACACTTTCATCGTAATTGATGCCTTCGAGCTCGCCGGTCCCCTTTTTTATGGCCCGTTCAATGTTATCTTTGGGCATGTTTTCATTTTTGGCTGCTTGGACAGCTGTCCGCAACCTGGGATTGGAGGCCGGATCTCCTCCGCCCAATCTTGCAGCAACGGTAATCTCTTTGATCAGTTTGGAAAAAATCTTACCCCGCCTGGCATCCGTTATCCCTTTTTTATGTCTTATGGTTGACCACTTGCTGTGCCCCGACATGTTACCTCCTATTTTTTCCCCAATCCGATGATGTAAATTTCTTTGCTCGCTTTTCGACTACTTTGTGGTCGGAACTGCTTTTGTATGTCAAATACAGATTTGACGGAATTCGTGAACGGTTTGAAATCTTCGCCATGAAAAATTTTACACACAAACGATCCCTTTGACACCAGGACATGCTGAGTAACAGATAGCGCTGACCGGGAGAGATTAAACGATCTTGAGCTGTCAACCTGTTTGTTACCGGTTGTTGTCGGCGCCATGTCGCTGATCACCACGTTAAAGTCTTTTCCCACTGATTGGCGCAGCTCGTCATCCATGCTTTCAATGTCGCCACTATACGTTCTGACGTGTGCTGGAAGATCAACCGTAACGGGCTTGAGATCGATTCCAACAACTTGTCCGGTAGGGCCTGTCAGTTTTGCTGCATAGAGAAGCCAGGATCCGGGAGCACATCCCAGATCGAGAACCTTGTTTCCTTTTTTTATCAGGTTATATTTTTTTTGTATCTCCTGCAGCTTATAGACAGACCTGGCCGGAAAACGTTCTTTTTGGGCCCGGCGTGAATAGTGATCTTGCCATGGATTGCTTTTTGATACGGCTCGCTTCATATACTTAAAACAACTCCTCCACAGCCTGCTCTACCGTTTTCACCCCTACGAGTTTTATTCCCTTGGTTTTTCCCATTCTTTTTAAGTTGCTTTGGGGTACGAGGCAGCGGTTAAAACCCATTTTCTTTCCTTCGGCAACGCGGGTTTCCACATGGCTTATGGCTCTGACTTCACCGGTCAGTCCAACCTCGCCGAACACCATGGTGTCGGTTTGAACCGGTCGATCTAAAAAGCTCGAGGCAACAGCGGCCACAATTCCAAGATCAACAGCAGGTTCATCAATTTTAACACCACCGGCGACATTGATGAAGATATCATGTCCCATTAAATGCATGCCTAATTTCTTTTCCATCACGGCGGCGAGCAATGCGACCCGGTTGTGATCAATACCAAGAATCGTTCTTCGAGGGGTCCCGAAGCTGGTACTGCTGGCAAGGGCCTGGAGTTCAACAAGGATGGGCCGGGTGCCTTCCATACTGGCCGTAACAATTGATCCCGGTGCGCTTTCAGGGCGCTCGGAAAGGAAGAGTGCGGAAGGGTTGGAAACTTCGCTAAGGCCGTTTTCGTTCATCTCAAAAACCCCTATTTCGTTGGTAGATCCAAATCTGTTCTTGACGGTCCGCAGAATCCTGAAGACGTGGTTCCGATCCCCTTCAAAATATAGAACCGTATCGACCATATGTTCCAAGAGCCGGGGTCCTGCTATGGCGCCGTCCTTGGTGACATGACCTACGAGAAATATCGGGATTCCGGTCTTTTTTGCCATGATCATGAGTCGCACCGCCGATTCCCGGACCTGGGTCACACTTCCGGGGGCCGACGTCAGGTCCGGGTTGAACATGGTCTGGATTGAATCGATTACCATGACTTCCGGTTGGGCCGCCTCGGCCATCGTCAGAATCGATTCCACGTCAATCTCTGAAACGACGAGCAATTTAGAAGAGATTGCAGACAGTCTCTGGCTGCGTATTCTTAATTGCCGGATCGATTCCTCTCCTGAAACATAGAGTACTTTCAGACCCTTTTTGGCAAGACCGTGCAGCGCTTGAAGCATAACGGTTGATTTGCCGATACCCGGATCGCCCCCGATCAGCACCAGGGTTCCCGGTACCAGTCCACCGCCCAATACCCGATCAAATTCTTTAATGCCGACCAGAATACGATCTTCCTGTTCAAATTCGATGGAATCGATGGGAACGGGTGTCGGTTGTGTAGAGGACAAGCTTCTTCTTGGATCCTTACCCTGTTTTGTGGCTTGAATTTCTTCCACAAAAGAGTGCCACTGGCCGCACTCCGGACATTTGCCCATCCACTTTGGGGTGGTATAGCCACATGCCTGGCAGCAAAAAAATGTTTTTGAGGTTTTTTTCAATGAGGGTTATTTCCTATGGTAGCCTTGAAACAATGATTTGACAACCCAACTCATAACATGTCATTTAGATCTGATCAAGAAATGGATTGTACCCGGTTTAATGAAAAATCCGGGTCAGGTTTACGGGAAACAATAAAATGATTCTTTTAAGAAAAAAACATGTCAGGTATATATTCGCTTTTATCTTTCTGTTGATCATACCATTCTTTTCTACCCCTTTGGCCACGGCCCAGGCCAAAGGCGGCAACGCACAATTCGATCCCCTTAAAAAAATGCTCATAGCGGATGGTTTTGACGAAAAAATGATCAACGATATTTACACCAACCGAAACGTATATTTTGAGACAAAAGGGGTGTCGTTGTTTGTGGTTCACCGCGAAGCCAAGTTGAATTACGATCAGTTTACCTCAAAAAAATCCATTAACAGAGCGCGCCGATACATGAAAAAATATAAACCTGAGCTCGAGAAAGCGGAAAAGGATTACGGTGTTGATAAAGAGGTCGTCACGGCCATTATTTTAGTTGAAACTCAGCTCGGAACTCGATTGGGGAGACCCTTGGTATTAAACACGCTGTCCACAATGTCCGCTTTGGCAGATCCCGTGGTTCGTGATGCGTTCTGGCTAAGGATAAAAAGTTCGGCACGGCTTAACAGAAAAGAATTCGAAAAATGGGTGAATCGAAAATCAAAATGGGCTTATGTAGAACTCAAAGCTTTTCTTAAATACACCATCAGGGAAGAGATAGACCCCACTGACATTTTTGGTTCCTATGCCGGAGCGATCGGCATTTCTCAGTTCATGCCAAGCAACATTTCTTCATTTGCCAAAGACGGTGACAATGATGGGAGGATAGACCTTTTTAACCATGCAGACGCCATCATGAGTGTCGCCTACTATTTGAAACATTACGGTTGGCATCCGAAAATAGGCACAAAAAGGGCCCGGAAGGTCATTTTCCATTATAACCATAGTGAATATTATGTGAAGGCGGTGTTAAAAATAGTAAATCTACTGAAGGTGTAAATTGGATAAGACAACCATTACCTTTTGGATAACCGTCAGCTTTTTCTTTTACCTGCTGACGATTCTGGCAATCATCGATGTCATTCGCAAGGATTTCGGCACCATCGGTAAGAAAGCGCTCTGGGGAGTTATTGCCCTTTTCCCGTTTATTGGTTGGCTGGTTTATCTGGTTTTTGGTTTCAGAAAAGGCAAGAAGCCTGGAGAAGAAACATAAAAAAAGTGTTTGACAAAGCACCATGGTTTCTATATTCATGCTCCGATTTTAGTGGTCCCATCGTCTAGCGGTTAGGACGCCGGCCTCTCACGCCGGTAGCGGGGGTTCGATTCCCCCTGGGATCACCAGGAATATCAAGGAGTTAACCATTTACGGTTAGCTCCTTGTTTGTTTTTGGGTGCAGATGGGGTGCGTTTGGGTGTGAGAAAGATGGGTCATCAAGGGCATCCACTTCGGATTTTTTCTTGCCTGGGGACCAATGATAATAAATATCCATTGTGAATTTAACTGAATGATGCCCGAGCTGCTTTGAAACGTCTGCTACATTATCACCTTTGGAAATCCTCAAAGTTGCGTATGTGTGTCTCAAATCGTGGATTCTGATTCTTTTTACCTCGGCTTTCTCTATTGCCTTATAAAAAACCCTTCTTCTCCAATTGTCCTTATCGATCACCTTTCCTTCTTCATTCGTAAAAACAAACTGATCACCATCCTTTTTTTGATCAACCAGTTGCAGTTTAAAGCCTTTCAAATGTTCTTTTAATGCTTTGGAAAGCTGCAGACTCATATCAACCTGTCTTGTTTTACCGTTTTTGGGAGTTGAAATCTTACCCCTAACAATAGATCGTTTAACTTCTATGTATCGATCTTTAAAATTTAAGTCTTTCCATTGCAAACCGAG
>CALANC010000471.1 GCA_937925895.1 uncultured Desulfobacterales bacterium | reverse complement strand
CGGATACCTTAGCATAGGCACCGAAAGTATAAGTTCCGGTTTGATCAACGGGAATGAGAGTGCTGTTTCCCAGATTGCAATAGCCGTCATTGGTGACGGTCAATTTCGCAGCCTGTGTGCCTTCATAGGCGTCAGCGTCTATCGCAAATGTACATTCAGTGCCTGGTGTTTGCCCCTTAAACCATCCGGTTTCACCCTGCTCAAAACCTGGATTAATGATTTGAAGCGGAGGAGGATCAGACGTTTTAAACCATGTCCAATTACTCCTGGACTCAGTGTCCATCTCTCCATAGACGTCAAATCTTCTGGCCCGCACCCTCCATTGATATTGAGTTCCTGGATCCAGGTCAACGGTCAACTGGGTGTCGGTAGGGTTAGGGGGAAACTGATTGGGCATGCCAATCCAAGTATTCCCGCCGTCAGCGCTGTACCGCATGTCCACTCGGTAGCCCTCGGTTAGATTAACCGGGTTCCAGTTGAGGGTTACGGTGACGGGAACATCCACGGCACCATCCACCGGTGAAACTTGGACCGGAACCGCCAGTTGCGGAGTCGCTTCCAGATAATCTGTAAATACAAAATAATCCCCATCCAAATCCTCCACGCGGAAAGTGTAAAACCCACTCACGGCATTTTGAAGCTCATCGGGACACCAAAAGTATCGTTCTGTCGGGTAGAGCTCCCCAAGCCAGCATGGTTTTAAATCCAGATTGGTGATTCCGCTTCCCGGAGGACCAGTCACCGTCAGAGATTCAATCACATCCGGCGGGGTGTCGATCCATTCGTCTACACCGCATTTGAAAAACTCGGCAGCGATCACGTTGCGCTCGCCGGGGCCCGTCTCATTCCGCGACCAGACACCTTGGTACTCTGGCCTAAAATTATCTGTGTGGGTACCATAATATTTCCATTCGCCGCCTTCCTTCTTCCATTTTCTCAGCACCCGACTCCAATCCCAGTTGATATCCCCACCGGCCTTGGGCGCATAGCCAAATAACTCCTCTCTAATCACAACCGCTTCATCATTATTAATTTGGATATCTTCAGGTGTCATCAGATCAGCCACCAAGTTATTATTGTTATGGAAATTTTCCCAGTCTGTTAATACAGTATTTTTATCTCTGCATCTCTCATCCTGATATTGGGTGTGAATCATCTGTGCTATCATACCCATATCGCCATCTTTCCAGTATTGATTAAGGTCCATGTAAGCCTCTCTTAAAGCCTGTTCCTCGGCAGAGAGATCGGACGGCGTAATGTGGTAACTAAGCAGTTCACGGGTCTCACCACTATCTGTAAACAGTTGGGACAATGAGTTTTCATCCGATTCCCCTTTCACAAAGCCCACCCCTTTTGCCAACCAAAAGGTTTCATGACCATATTGGCTTGGAAGTTCATCAGCAGGATAAACTAAGACATCAATTTTAAGACAGTTGGCAAAATAACCGGCCGGAACGGAAACAGCCTCTTTACCCATAATCTCAACAACGTAGTTAACTTGCACTCCATACATCGTGTATGTTCCTTCTTGTTTGTCACCTATTTTGCACTTACTATGCATGAAAACTACTGGTTCAGAGGGCAAATACATCAAACCGTCCTCATCTAGTTCACCATGAAGTATTAACCCATTATCATCGCAGGTCCAATAATGGGCAAAAGGCCTCCGAGTATCCACCAAGGCCTTTGTCAGAATGCCATTGACATCATGTTTAGACATATCTACAAACAGGGTCCACTTATCGGTTTGCCAGCTTGATGTGAGTGGGAAAAAATCGGCTGTGTTAAATGTCTCTGCGGCAACGTCGTCACCGCCACCACCACTGCTGCCGCCTCCGCTTCCACCACATCCAATAAAGGCAAAAGATAGACACAAAACGAACAATCTGACTGGATGATAAAATCTGCTTCTCATGGCAATACCTCCTCATATTCAAAATTAAACTGCCCAGCCTCCCTTATCAAGCATCTTGACCATCTGACCAAGACCGATTGCACACAGTACCTTTCACCGAATTACAGTTATTTGGTATGTCCATCTACCCCATGAATGATTTGAATTATCATATTTAAGAGACGTGAATCGAATCAAGATAGTATTTTTGTGGCGAGGACGCCTCAGAGGTCAGAATTCGTGAGAGCTGTTACAATAATAGCGAACCAGAAGAGATATCAGCTGCAATTGAGAAAATCGGACATTTGGGCCACGATTTTTTATTATATCAAACTGCAATTTTTTGTCAAAAAACCCAAAACAATTTTGGTCATTATAAAGTTTAATCGGGCCTCTTAAAGGCCATTTGAAAAAGAGGCTTTCTTATACTTTGCATTATAACTAAATGCTTTCGTTATCCTATCAATACAATAACTAGTGTCCAGTACGGCACGCATTTGATTTTAGATATTAACCCTGTTGGTATTCTGACTACCAAAATATTAGGATTCGTGATCCGAAATATAAAATTCTAGTTCAAAAGTATTATATCGAGGATATCATTTTTCGGAACAAGAAGGCAGGTCAATTAGTCCTGCACAGTCCTGCACAGGCACACTTTTTAACAGAACGGGAATATATATTGGAATTGCCGCCTTAATCTGAAAATCGCAGATTATTTGACTGAAAATCGACTATTCAAAGGTTGTGATATATTGAGAATATCACAAATTTAGCAATTTTACAGATATCAAATGGATATCATTAATTCCGACGCCCCTTCCTCCAATCCCTCGGCGATATATATTTATCACCCAGGACCCACATGCCCCGTTTTTCCTTTTTAGCCTCTGCTTCGGCGTCCTGATATATCTCTGGATTAAAGCCCTTCGCATGCCGGCCTCGGTAGACTTCAGCCAAACCAGCTTTAACCATTTCAAGATTCACATTCATTCCGTTAACAAAGACCAAGCCTA
>CALANC010000470.1 GCA_937925895.1 uncultured Desulfobacterales bacterium | reverse complement strand
TGACCTCCAATTTCAGATTCAGTTAAACCAAATATGGATATGTGCTTGACCAAATGGATCCTTTTTGTATCGCCCTGAAGAATCGTTATCCGCGGCAACACGATGTCAGAAAGCATCTTTTGCATTTCAAAGGGAACTCCGGGAACAAAGAAAAACGTGCACCCACCTATTTCTAATTGGAATCCAGGTGCAGTCCCGAAGGAATTTAATAAGCTCTCAGATCCTTTGGGTAACAGGGCTTGTTTTTTGTTGGAAGGATGCATAGAACGCCGGCGCTCTGTGAAATACTTCTCAATGGAACTCAGCGCCGACCGGTTAAGAATGAGTTCCACATCTGCTGCTTTTGCTGCTGCCTCTCTGGTAATATCATCGATTGTCGGACCCAGGCCTCCGGTCACAACGGCAACGTCAGCTCTCATTGCGATTTCCTTGATAATAGAAACCAAAATTTCCATATCGTCACCAACACCGCTGTGTCTAACAACTTCAACACCAACTTCTTCAAGCAATTGTGAGATATAAGCTGTGTTGCTGTCAATCACCTCTCCTGTGAGGATCTCATTACCTGTGACAAGAATCTCAGCAATCATAGGAAAGAATCTAGCTCCTTTTTAAATTGTCAAAAATAGACCGAATCTGTCGGCAAAGCATTGAAAATTGATCGGGATAAAGCGACTGTGCTCCGTCACTCAGCGCCTTTTCAGGCGCATGATGCACCTCCACAATCAATCCATGGGCACCAACGGCAACCGCCGCCCGGCTGAGGGGGATCACCTGATCTCGCCGTCCTGCCGCATGACTGGGATCAACGATAATAGGGAGATGACTTTCTTTGAGCACAACCGGAATTGCGGATAGATCCAGGGTATTACGGCTATGATGAACAAATGTGCGCACACCCCTTTCACATAAAATCACCTGTGAATTGCCACCTTCCATAATGTATTCCGCTGCCATTAACCATTCGTCGATGGTAGCCGCCATGCCCCGCTTAAGTAAAATCGGTTTTTCCGAACGGCCGGCACGTCGTAGCAAGGTAAAATTTTGCATATTTCTTGTTCCAATCTGGATTACATCAGCGTATTCTTCCACCAGATCAAATGTCTCAAAATCCATCACTTCAGTAACCACAGGCATTCCTGTGGATTCACGCACTCGTGATAAAATTTTTAACCCCTCTTTGCCCAGTCCCTGAAAGGAGTAAGGAGACGTACGGGGCTTAAATGCACCTCCCCTGAAAAGCTGTGCCCCACCTTTCTGAACATGGTCGGCAATGGTCAAGGCTTGCGATTCACTTTCCACCGCACAGGGACCGGCGATTATTGTCAGTTGCGCATTGCCGATAGGAACATTGCCCACCTGAATCACAGTGTCCTCTGGTTTGAACTCCCGACTCACAAGTTTATATGGACGGGTGACAGGAATAGCGTCTTTAACCCCCGGAAGCCCCAAAAAATAAGAAGCATCAACAGGACCTATATTATTTAACACCCCTATGGATACCCTTTCACCTCCAGGAATAGGTCGAGCCGTGTAGCCTCTTTGTTCGATTGATGCTACGACCGCCTTTATTTCTTCGGTAGTTGCTTTTTGATCCATCACAATCAACATGGTCTCGTCTCCTTATTTTTTCATAATTGTTGGTCAATTTTGCCCAAAAAAAAAGCTGCAGAAAATTTCCCACAGCCTTTCATATGAATAACCGGACCGCGGGCTTCAGGGTGCCAACGGTCCTCATTGTTTTCTATTTTAGTAAAACAGGAATGATCCGATGAGCATACCCCTTTCCATAGACTATCCGCCACCAAAGCCAAAAATAATTGTATACACTAAAAGGTTTCATCTTCATATCTGCACACCTAAATTTTCCTCTACCGAATGCATACTAAGCTATCGGAATCAGCTTTATCTTGTCAAGATTTAAATTCCGCCTGAATTTAAATCTTGACAAGTGGGAAGGGGTGCATGTAGAGTTACTCGAATTGGTGCAGAAAATGAAAAATATTCAACATTCCATAATCAAAAAATTTAAAGGCTGGTGGTGGCAAACACTTATTGGGTTTGCCTCGTGGATTTAAGTCACCTGATTCATAATTAGAAATACTTAAAAGGACCGTGGACAAACCAAAATTCCACGGTCTTTTTCGTTATAAAGAGACCGTGAAAAAATTCGCGGTCTTTTTTTTAATTTGATCCGGCAAAAAAGATTAGTGACTCTTTTTATATCAGAAGCGAGCACGATCACATACAGGTCATGCCATTTTCTTCAAGGTGATATGAAACTCGCCTTGGTTGTGTGAACTAAGAGAAGATCTTGTCGGCATATCACCTTTCAGAAAAAACCATGACCTTTAACTTTAAATGTAATAGAGAGCTTCATTAAGGAAAAGCAAATGCTAATAAATGAATTCCCGGACAAAGATCAATTTCGTCGTCTTGCAAAGGAAAATAATGTTATTCCAGTTTGCGTCGAAATCCTTGCAGATACCAAAACGCCTGTCTCACTCTTGAAAAAGCTTTATAAAGTTGGAAGTTCCGTCTTTCTATTTGAGAGCGTAGAAGGAGGAGAACGGTGGGGAAGATACAGTTTTATAGGCGCATCTGCCCACTGTCAGATCCGGGTATATCCCAACGATATAGAAATCCAGGAAAACGGCTCATCGACACGAATGCCACACAATGGAGAACCCCTTGCCGCCCTTCGAAATTTGATGGACAGATATCGTCCTGCCCACTTACCGGAGCTGCCAAGATTCTGGGGAGGAATGGTTGGATACGTGACCTATGAAATGGTTACGTTTTTTGAATCAATAACCAATTTATTACCTGAACACAAACCCCTTGCCCATTTTGTAATCCCTGATGAACTCCTTATCTTCGACAATATCCGGCATACATTACTTGGTGTTGCCATTTCCTTTTTGGAACCTGGACAAGATCCTGAGCAGGCTTTCAATTCGGCAAATGAACGCATTCATTCATTGCTGGATAAAATGGAACGTTCGGTGTTGGAGGAAGAGGACACCACGCACGTTGCAAGTTATGAATTGAAAGCACCCTGGGAGGATAACGCTTTCCGGGCTCTTGTGCGAAAAGTCAAAGAATATATCCGGGCCGGTGATGTCATTCAAACCGTTATTTCCAAACCATTCATTTGTGAATCTCCACCTGATCCTTGGTTTCTCTACAGAGCCCAAAGGTTCATCAATCCCTCGCCATATTTATACTTCCTCGGCCTCGAGAATATGACCCTCGTAGGCTCCTCACCTGAAACGATGGTACGTCTTGAAAACAACATTGCCACCCTCAGACCCATCGCCGGAACACGCCCCAGAGGAAAGAATGAACAGGAGGACAGATCTCTTGCCAACGAACTTCTTCAAGATGAAAAAGAGCGAGCAGAACATTTAATGTTGGTGGATTTAGGGCGAAATGATTTGGGGCGGATCGCCGAGGTTGGAACTGTCCAGGTGACTGACTTGATGATAGTGGAACGATATTCTCATGTCATGCACCTGGTATCGAATATCTGTTGTGATCTTCGACCTGGTTATGATGCCTGGGATCTTCTTAAAGCCACTTTCCCTGCAGGTACGTTATCCGGAGCGCCAAAAGTAAGAGCCATGGAAATTATAACCGAGCTTGAAAACCAACCCAGAGGTCCCTATGGCGGTGCGGTGGGTTATATATCATTTCATGGAAACATGGACATGGCCATCACCATCCGGACAGCGAGTATTGAACATGGACGGTTGACGGTTCAGTCCGGTGCCGGAATTGTTGCCGATTCAGATCCGGAAAGCGAACGAGTAGAAGTTGTAAATAAAGCAATGGCAATGCAAAAGGCTCTACAGCTGATACAAAAGCAATACGGATCGGACAACCGAAATAGCTGAAAGGAGGATGAAAGATGATATTAATGATAGACAATTATGATTCTTTCACTTATAATTTGGTTCAGTACCTGGAGCAAATCGGTGCTTCTGTCAAGGTCGTAAGAAATGATGCCGTATCCATTTCGGACATTTCCTTCTG
>CALANC010000469.1 GCA_937925895.1 uncultured Desulfobacterales bacterium | reverse complement strand
GGGTAACAGAGCCTCTTCAATCACATTCGACGTTTTAAAAAGAGCTCAGGCGCTGGGTGATCGCCAGGCACTCTTAGATGCCGGCCGGCAGGTGGTTCTTTTCGACCTGGGTAGCGATGTGCCCGGTGGGATTAAAAAATTGACTGATGACCTGATTCTTGCGTGAAAATTGATGAGAAAAAAAAGCTTTCGGCTCGTGCAAAATCCAGGCAATAGATTCTATGAGGAGGACGAATTTAAACCATAATCACGGTTCTGATAAGGGGCGTATTTCGGTTATCATTCCGACTATTAACGAAATTGATAACATCGAAAAAGCTCTGAAAAGCTGCAGACTCGGCGACACTTGGGAAGTCATTGTGGCGGATGGAGGAAGTAGTGACGGAACCGTGGCCCTGGCAAAATCACTGGGAGCCACAGTAATAGAAAGCTCACCACCTAAGTCGAGACAGATGAATCAAGGCGCGGCCAGAGCAACCGGTGACATTTTTCTTTTCCTTCATGCCGACACGCGGCTGCCGGGCAAGTTCGACGAGCATATCCTGGACTGTCTCCGGAGGTCCGGTGTTGCCGCCGGTGCATTCAAGCTGCACTTTGAATCCCATACTCCGGCATTGAGGGTTATTGAAAACCTGGCGAACTGGCGTTCCTGCAGGTTGAAGACACCTTATGGTGATCAGGCGATTTTTATTTCAGCCAAACTGTTTCACGAAATTGGAGGATTTCCCGGCATACCCATCATGGAGGACTTCGAACTCGTCAGACAATTGAGAAAAATGGGCGGAATAGTCACTTTACCCGTATCGGTTTCCACTTCCGCCCGGCGATGGAAAAAATTCGGTATTTTAAAAACCACCCTGATCAACCAGATGATTATTGTAGCGCACTTCATCGGTGTATCACCGGATAAAATTGCCAAATGGTATCGCAGGAAAAAAGAAACATAACCCGAGGAGACACATAAATTGAGTAAGCCTGCAAACGAGCAATGGATCTGCTTTGATTTGCCTATCCTGGAGTACAATGAAGCCTTGACCTTGCAAAGGGAGCTTGTTGCCGCCAGAGCCGACGAAGACATTGACCAAGATATGGTTTTATTATTGGAGCATTCTGCTGTTTTCACACTGGGACGAAGAGGCGGCATCGAAAACCTGAGGGTGTCTAACGGCTTTTTAAAAAAATTAAACATTCCGATAATCCAGATTGAAAGGGGTGGCAATATAACCTTTCATGGTCCCGGTCAGCTAGTTGTTTATCCAATCGTAGATTTAAAAAAAGCCAAGCTGAATGTACTTGATCATGTAAAAAGACTTGAAGAGGTTATGATTCGTGTTGCTGCAGATTGGGGAATAAAGGCTAGGCGAAATTCCGCCAACAGGGGTATATGGATCAATAACAACAAACTGGGGAGCGTCGGGATCTCTGTTCATCGGGACATATGTTTCCACGGTTTTTCACTAAATGCCAATGTCTCCTTGAAACCATTTGAATGGATTCATCCATGTGGTCTTTTTAATGTTGGCGTGACATCCATGGAGCAGGAACTTTCAAAAAAAGTATCAATGGATGGAGTACGGGACGCTGTGAAACGTCATGTTGAAACAGTTTTTGGAGTGAAGATGTTACAAATGGAACAACAATGGCTTATGACAAAGAACAGGCAGTAGGTTTAAAGAAACCTCCCTGGCTGAAAAAAACAATTCCTTCCGGCCATACTCATGAAGATTTAAGTGCGATGCTAAATGGCGAGGAGCTGCACACCGTATGTCAGGAAGCAAAATGTCCCAATATCTGGGAATGTTTTTCCCGTAAGACGGCCACGTTTATGATAATGGGGCCCTTGTGTACACGTAATTGCAGCTTTTGTGCAGTTGGATATGGACCATCAGGTATTCCGGATTTGCATGAACCGATAAGGGTTGCAGAGGCTGTAAAGAAGTTGAAATTGGAGTATGTCGTCATTACTTCCGTAACTCGGGACGATCTTCTTGACGGTGGCGCCTCCATTTTTGCGGAAACCGTTGAAGCGATTCGCCAAAGAATGCCGGATACGTTGATTGAATTACTCATCCCTGATTTCAAAGGAGATAAGAAGGCGATCGAGACCATTGTTCGGGTGTTTCCTGACGTATTGAACCATAACATAGAGACGGTATCCCGACTTTATGATTCAGTTCGTCCTGAAGCAGAATACCGGCGTTCTCTGAACCTCCTTAAATTGGTGAAAATGTCTGACCCATCGATGCCTACCAAATCAGGAATAATGCTCGGTTTGGGAGAATCTTCCGAAGAGATCTTAGAAACCTTCCAGGATCTTCTCGAGGTGGAGTGCAATCTCTTGACCATCGGACAATATTTGCAACCCTCCCCAGAACACTTACCGGTGAAACGTTTCATCCATCCCGAAGAATTTGATTATTGGCGTGAGATCGGGCTTAAAATGGGATTTGCAGGTGTTGCCAGCGGACCGTTTGTACGGAGTTCTTATCAGGCTAGACAGCTCTACTTTAAATAGAATCTCATTGGGTTATCGAAACCAATCCTCTTTTCCTTTACCTTCTTTTTTATCTTCTTTTTCGCTATTGAGCATTGCTTCCATGCCAATTTTTATCTTTTCTGCCACTCCTTTGGAAACATTGACAACCGCTTTAGACACCTTAGCGTCCTGAACCGTCCCACAAACCAGTTCCTCATCTGAAGATACGGAGAAGCACACGGAAGCACCCAAAATAAACCCAGCGTCCGTGCCACCATCGATGTGGATTCCATTACTATCAACACGTGTAACCTGTGCCGCAAATTCAATCTCTTTGGTTTCTTCTTGTTCGTCTTTTTTGACAATCAGTACCGCTTCCAAGCCCTTTCTCATCTTTTTTGCCTCTTTTTTACTTACTTTTACAACGGCGTTAGAACCGGAGGTACTTTGAATGGTGCCGCAAAAAACCTTTTCACCTGAAGATATAAAGAAACAGACGGTGGCGCCCGGAATAAACCCTTCATCCACACTTCCATTTATGTGGATCCGTCCTTTGCTTTCATTAATTGCAGTAATTTGTGCCGCCGAAACAAGGCTGGCAAAAGAGGTGGCGGCTAACACAAAAATTGTCGCTGATATTAAAAAAACGTTAATTTTTTGCATAATGTCCTCCCTCCGAGCAATATGGTTTGCTCCCAAATATATGTCAAAAAACTTTAATTGCCAAGTGGAGAATTTGAAATTGGATAATAAATAAAATGAAATTAGAGTTTTTGTCCTTGGAAGATCTGCTTCACGGGCCTAATATTGACATCTACGACAATGTGGTATAAATTATAGTATTAAATGGATTTATACTTTTTTCATAGATGAACCATCATTATTTCAGCATGTAGACAAAAAAACCGTGGGTTCTTATAATTAGCGCCAGATTCAGTATCTAGGTTTATTTTATCCCCCTGATGTCTTAAACTGGATGCATGGTACATTTTCATTTGACAGATG
>CALANC010000468.1 GCA_937925895.1 uncultured Desulfobacterales bacterium | reverse complement strand
TTTTACCGTCAACTCCTTGACCAGTATCCCCGTGCAAAAGTGATCCTGACAACTCGAGATCCGGAGGAATGGTATGCAAGTGCTCTCAAAACTATCTATAAGCCCAAACCCAGCCTGGCGCTGATCCTGACGATAGTTGGTAAAATCCCCTTTTCACGGCGTGTGCGCCGACTGCCGCGGGTTATGCTCGCCATGGACCGCATCGTCTTCAAGGGCTTGTTCGATGGCCGATTTACAGACAGGCAGCATACCTTGGCGGTGTATAAACGGCACTACGATGACGTCATCAAGACAGTCCCGCCATCACAGCTGCTGGTATACAGCGTCAAAGAAGGATGGGGACCGCTGTGCACCTTTCTGGAGGTGCCGGTGCCCCCGGATGAGCCCTTTCCCCATGCAAACACTGGCGGAGATTTTAGGAAGATGGAGTTGGAGTTTATTCGTAGTCTATAGCCTGTTGCGTCCAAACCAATTTACTGACTGCCTGTAGAATTTTTCCGCTTCCTATGCTAGTTTTAATATAAAGCGATCACCTGTCACTTAGATTGGGGAGTATAAGCCATGTTTGGTCTGGGTCCAGCCGAATTGATAATTATTGCAGTCATCATTCTCTTTATTTTTGGAGCAAAAAGACTCCCCGGGATTGGCAAGGGCCTGGGTGACACTTTGAGGGAATTTAGTAACATTAAAAAAGAGATTGACCCTGAAGAAACGGTCGAAAAAGTTCAGGATGATGAAGGAACGATAGAAGAAAAGGATTCTCAGCCGTCCCTGGAAGCAAAGGTCGTCAATGGAGTTTTGGATCAAATACCGGGGGTAAAAAAGTTCATGGATATCAAGAAAAAGGCTGAGAAGGTAAAAAAATTGATTGAATAAATTTCGCATCTCTTATAACCGAAGTTGACACTATGAGAATATGGAACTAAGGGTATCCTTCTAGTGTAAGGGTCTGATATAAACTCTGACCTGGTGTGAAGGTAAAAGGGAGGCACTTTAAGCAGTTCATTATGGTACCGTGGTTGAAAATCACAAAATTGCGTGAAGGTTTTTATGGATGGAGAAGACTTAGATAGCTCTGTGAATTTTGATGTTATCAGAGTAAAAAATAGCAAAAAAGAAGAGTTGACGCAACCCGTGGCGACAGAGGTGCCCTGCACTATTGTTGTTAATGGTAATGAAGTTGTAACCATTATGTGTACCCCTACGTTCATGAAAGAGTTTGCTGTTGGCTATCTGTATACATCCGGCATGATTAAAAGTGCCAATGACGTTACAAAGTTTTATTGTGATACTAAACGATGGAGGCTGGATGTAAAAACCGTTACTGAAATAGATACTGAACTGCTTGGGAAGAGAATATATACAAGCGGGTGTGGTAAAGGGGTTTTGTATGCGAATGTAATAGCCCTTTCATCCCGCCATCCACTGGAATCTGATTTCTCTGTTACAAATGAATTTGTGACCCGATGCGTAAAGTGGTTTTTCAAATGTTCTTCGCTCTACAAGGAAACACACGGAGTTCACACAGCAGCATTAAGTGTGAATGTCGAGATTCCCCAACTATACATTGATGACATTGGCCGACACAATGCTACGGACAAGGTGATAGGCAACGCATTAATGAATAGTGTTGATTTTACCAGAGCTCTGTTGTTGTGCACGGGAAGAATTTCATCAGAAATCCTACATAAAGTAAAACGTTGTGGCATTCCAATTGTTTTATCGAGGGGAACTCCAACGCACCAGACTGTTCTGATGGCCCGTGAGATGGGTGTTACCGTAATAGGTTTTGCACGTGGCGGAAGCTTAATAATCTATTCCCACAGTGATCGCATTGTATTTGATTAAATCTGACAAGAAAGAGAATTGGAGAGATGGTAATGAGTAATGGAAAGAAGATTGTGGTAGATTTAACAAAAGAGTCAATAGACAAGTCTAAGACCAAGAATAAAATCCGCTATATTTGATCCAAACATATTACAAATCACAAAAATTTCTTGTGACATTTATTTCGACCACTAGCACTAATTCAACTCAACACTGCTCCACACAAGTAAAAATCATCCCACAATTGATAAATATCACTTCAAAACATGTCGGGATTCTTCCATGTTTGGCTTCTCCCGACACTTCTCTCTCTCATCCGATGTCTGCCAATTTTTTCAAATAGAGCCAATCTCTACGTTCATTGTCAAAAGGTTGGTGGTTATTGCATTAAGCAGAAAATGGTGAGGATTATTGTTGCATAAACTTATGGGATATGATTATGCATACAATATCTTAATGCAGGTCCAATGAATAGTGAAGCTATACTTGCCCAAATGATTTCCTCAATTGGAACTCCACCCAAATATATTCCTATAAGGGCAGTACTTTTCCACCATTACTCGACAAGATCTGGATAGAGCCTAAAATAAAATCCCCAATAAGATACCCACATATAAATGCCTAGCACAAAACTTGTCTTAACAGCAGGTAAAACTAATCCTGGCAATTGGATAAATATAAATATGGAAAAAACTAGGAAAGCAATTAAACTTGCATGAAGAGCGATGGGATCAGGCTTGCATAA
>CALANC010000467.1 GCA_937925895.1 uncultured Desulfobacterales bacterium | reverse complement strand
CTGGATTTTTATCCACAACGCCACAAATTACCCCTATGCCGGCTATTGACTCCATCAGTCTGTCCAGGCAGGCAAGGTTGGCATTCACAAAATCGTTCTTTTCCAGCAGATCGTGCGGCGGATATCCGGAAATAACCAGCTCTGAAAAAACAATCAGATCGCACGAAAGATTGGCGGCCCTGTCAACATAATCTTTCATCTTTTTAAAATTATGGTCAAAGTCACCAATTATGGGATTAATTTGGGCTAAGGCGATTTTCATGGTAATTTCTTGTTATGAATGCCAATAATGCTCACGGAGAGAGCGAAATCAGGCATTTTGCGAAACCGTCAATCTTTCTTATTGGTATATCTTTACGCTTCATGCAAGAATTTTTTAATCACGGGGCGCAGATCATCCACCCGCCCCGGAGCTGTCCATAAAATTTCCGCATCAGCCTTAAACCATGTCAATTGACGTTTGGCATATCTTCTGGTATCTCGCTTAAAAATTCCCAGCGCCTCACTCCATGATGAATTTCCCTGGATAAAATCAACCATGTGGCGATAACCGATAGACTGCATCGATTTTAAGTCCGTTGCATACCCTTCTTTTATGAGCCATCTGACTTCATCAACAAGCCCAGCTTCAATCATGGCGTCAACCCTCTTGTTAATGCGGTCATAAAGCAGATCCCTTGCCATTATCAAACCGATTTTCAATACATTATATGTCGTATCCGAAAAATTGTGTTCACGATGGAGTTTTGATATCGGCTTTCCGGTCGTTTCATATATTTCAAGTGCTCTTACTATTCGATAGGTATCATTGGGGTGTATCCTCTGCGCGGCATAGGGATCACAACCCATTAGCCGCTTATGAAGGAAAATTGAACCCTGTTCGTCTGCTTTTTGTTTCAATTTATCCCGTACGTAAGCGTCTAAAGGTCCTAAATTAAACAGGCCGTGTACAAGAGCCTTGATATAAAGACCCGTGCCGCCGACAATTAAAGGTATAACACCCCTAATGTGTAGCTGCTTGATTTTCTCTTGGGCCATCAGGGCATACCGCCTGGCGTCAAAGGGTTCGTCAGGGTTAATAATATCGACCATATGGTGAACTACGGCAGCTTGTTCCTCAGGCGTAGGCTTCGCCGTACCAATATCCATATAACGATATATCTGCATGGAATCAGCATTAATAATCTCACCGTTCAAATTTTTTGCCAGATCTATTGAAATAGAGGTCTTGCCTAAAGCCGTAGGACCACAGATTACAATAATTTTGGGCTTTATTCGCTGAGAATATATCATCTTAAAAAGGATATTTTAATGAATTGTTGATTAATTCTAACCTAATTTACAATACTTTCAATCTGTTCTCAAGGATAATTGCCACACAGCCAACCCATTATAGTTGAAGAGCACCCCGGAGCACACCTGATACGGCAGTAACATGAAAGGGGTATCTTTTGATAAAAAATTTATCCTGACCATACGATGAATAGTAAATCAGAGGTAATTAGAACATTTCATGTTGACATTGACGAATTAATAATATAGTGGCATTTAGATTATAATAAAAAGAATAGTAGGTAAGTAAAAAATGGTCTTCAGACCATAAAACCAAACAAATTTTAAAGGAGGATTTGTAAATGCCAACAGTTGAGTATATGGGAAAGACGTTTACCGTAGATGAGGACGGCTTTATCGACACCTATGATAATTGGAATGAAGAATGGGTCCAGTGGGTAAAACATCAAGAAGGAATTGAAGAATTAACGGAAGAGCATCATAAAGTAATCAAAGTGCTCCAGGAATACTATGAGAAAAACGGGATTGCCCCCATGGTGCGTATTCTTTCTAAAGTAACCGGTTTCAAGCTGAAACATATTTATGAGCTATTCCCTTCAGGACCTGGAAAGGGAGCATGTAAGATGGCCGGCCTGCCCAAACCGACCGGATGCGTCTAAACAAACATAATGTGATCGGTTTCTGAATTTGATAAAAAAGCCTTGCATTTGATGCAGGGCTTTTTTTTGTGGAGAGAAATAATGATTTGTAAAGTAAGATCGAGTGCTCAGACTGAACTAATCGATATTACGGCCAAGATCCGGGATACAGTTAAATCCGCCGATATTGGCCAAGGAATTTGCATGCTGTATGTGCCGCATACGACGGCAGCGATAACCATCAATGAAAGCGCCGATCCGAGTGTAAAGGACGATATCTTGATGATATTGAACAAGATTATCCCTTGGAAAGCCGGATATCGCCACCTTGAAGGGAATTCACCGGCGCATATAAAATCAGTACTTGTCGGGGCTTCAGAGCTGGTTGCCGTTGAAAACAATCGACTTGTGTTGGGCACCTGGCAAGGAATATTTTTTTGTGAATTTGACGGTCCCAGAAACAGAAAAGTGCACGTAAATTTTATCTAGGTGAAAATCTCCGGGTAGCTTATGGCGCCATTCGACGATATCGATCGGGCAATCCTTAATCGGATACAATCCGACTTTCCTATGACGTCGCGCCCCTTTCGTATAATCGCCGAAAATCTTGGTTTGACTGAAAATGATGTTTTACAGCACATTACGACATTAAAAAAACGGGGGGTTATCCGTCGAATCGGCGGCAACTTTGTTCCTGGGAAATTAGGATTTGTCAGCACGCTCTGCGCAGCCAAAGTACCCAAAAAAAAAATGGCCGGCTTTGTCAAAGTCGTCAACCGATTTCCCGGCGTCACGCATAATTACGAAAGAGATAATATATACAACATTTGGTTTACGTTTATTGCACCGTCAATGGAGAAAATCGAAAGCAACCTTGACAAAATTGCTCAGGAAACAGGAATAAAAGATATTATCAATCTGCCTGCAACAAAGGTGTATAAGATTAAAGCACATTTTGAGCTTTGAGGTTGGGTGCTGGCTAATCTAAATTAATTTTATCTCATTGAGGGGCCAGACGAGAGACCGGTCATGGCTGTTCCGACCTTTCAACCATGGTAACCATTTTTTCGATCGATTGATCGAGGTTTTCCATCAAGGTCGATATGAGTTTTCTGAGTTTCTCGGGCTGATTTTCCCATTCTTGGATCAATCGCTCCAGGTCCAGACTGCCGACCAAAACCGGCCCTTCAGCTATGGCAGAATACTGACGTTGAGCGGCCATCTCTTTGAATAGTATAGTCTCCCCGATAAAGTCTCCTTCAGTCAAGGTATCAATGGTCAGCATGCCTTTGGAGGTATTTTTTTTAATCTTGACCCGTCCATCCAAAATTACATACATCCAGTCTCCACTGCCCGCTTCTTTCAGAATAAATGCTTTGTCAGGAAAGTTTTCTTCGCTCACTACATAGGGTAATATCAGTTCATTGATAGCCACGGATACGTCTCCCTGTTACGCCAATAAAAAGAAACCCAATCTTTTCTGATCTGCCTGGGTCATGTGAGTAAAGGCCATCCCCAGGTGAACGGATGCAACCGACTTCCCCTTTTCAATATTGACTATTTTGGCGGTCGTATTCAACTCCTGACCCGGGGATAACCGTATATTTACGGAAAATTCATCGCCGGGAAGGTGGGAGCATTTGTGAGTGTTTGACGTTTTGACCACCAGTTGTAGGCCCCCTTTGCTGATATTCATTACCCTGCCGAAAAGTTCACGAGCCTTGGAATCGTTTCTCGGCCGATAGTCACATCCAAGGTTGCACTTCTTCCTGAAGGAACTTCGCTTGGCTTCCCATGGATCTGACGAATCCTGAACTTTATACTCTTCATCCTGCTTTTCTTTTAAGTTCAATCCGGAAATCATTTTGTTAATTCGCATCAGTCGTTTCAGTGCTTTATCCGTAAT
>CALANC010000466.1 GCA_937925895.1 uncultured Desulfobacterales bacterium | reverse complement strand
CTGATTTTTATAAAACAAGCTGCTCATTACAAATTCACTCGGTATTAATCAAAAGTTCACATTTCGTTTGCACACCTAACAAATTTTAACCCTTACCAAATTTCAACATCAGGCACGAAACATAAAACTTTAGGTAAGCAGAAAT
The DNA here is from genome assembly GCA_937925895.1 of uncultured Desulfobacterales bacterium. GTDB lineage: Bacteria > Desulfobacterota > Desulfobacteria > Desulfobacterales > UBA11574 > CALANC01. The sequence continues at coordinate 3,518 of CALANC010000466.1, read as the reverse complement.
TGATTACCTTAGCTGATGCATTATACAGTATGGCCTCTCAGCACTTAGGTTAGGGTGCGCTGTTGATGTCTGAATTTATATAAGTCCTTAATTCCGGTTGATTCCCCTGTGTGTTTCATGTAACCAGATTCTACCTGAAATATTATCTGCTAAATTGGTTGTTGTTGGTTTCACCATACACCCCAACAATTACCAAACTTTTGAGGTTTGGTATCAGTATCACAGGTACCAGCATCCTCCATGAAATGATGGTATCACAATCGGCTAAATTGCGGACTCGTTCAAACAACATGACAAAGTTATCCAACGCCAAGGGACAGGGTCTGCTTTGCGCCTTTGACACGCCCGGCCTTGAACACCGGAAGCGTTTTGGGGAACAATGCGCCCGGGCCAGGGTGCTGGTCGTGGATTATGGCCTTAAAAGTAGTCGATTTAGGCCCCACCTGAATATCAACACGACAGAGATTGATCATGGGATGAATGTCTTGCCGATGTCTATGCCGACATGTCTTAAACATTTCAAGGAGTCAAGATATGGCTATCATTGAACAAGATGTTTTGGAAGGTGTACTGCCGGATTTGATCGCTTTACGCCATACCATCCATAGCTGGCCGGACTTGTCCGGCCATGAGATGCCAACTGCAAACCGTTTGCTGGATTACCTTTCGCCCTTTAAGCCTGAACAAGTGCACAAAGGCCTAAGCGGATGCGGTCTGGCCGTGGTGTTTGCCGGGAATCAAGCAGGCCCCACGACGATTTTCTCGTGCGAACTGGATGCAGTTCCCATAGCCGATCGTGGCCGGGTGACATACCGTTCGCAGGTGCCCGAAGCAGGCCACATGTGCGGGCATGATGGCCATATGGCCGCGGTTGCGGGATTGGGAGTTCTGTTGGGGAAACGGCGCCCCCTGAGGGGTCAGGTGGTTCTGCTGTTCAGACCTCAAGAGGAGACCGGTCAGGGAGCGCCTGTAATATTGGCCGATCCGAGAATAGTTGAAATGAATCCGGATTACATTTTCGGATTTCACAACATGCCTGGTTATCCCCTGGGTGCCGTTTTGTATCGGCGAGGCCTATTTGCATGGGCTGCCACGGATTATGTTTTTGAATTAATCGGCAAGTCGTCTCACGGCGGTCAACCAGAGGCCGGGCGCAGCCCGGCAATGGCTTTATCGCAGATCATTGAGCGCCTGGAAAATTTGACTGCCTGGTCCGGTTTGGATCCAGAATGCAACGATAGCCAGGCCGCATATGCCCAACTGGGTGAAAGCGACCATGGTACCACACCCGGTATCGCCCGCATGCGGGCAACGCTTCGCAGCGAGAGTGATGAAGCACTGAAGGAGCTGTGTCGGAAAATAGATCAAGCGGTGGGTAAGATTGCACGGGGTCATGGCCTGCAATGGCATGGCCTACCTGAGAATTGGATTCCAGCCACTCACAGTCATGGCCAGGCCCTGGATCTGGTTCTGGCATGTGCCAGGGAAGCAGGACTTCATATTCTTGAACTGGATCAGGCCCAACGCTGGTCTGACGACTTCGGGGTCCTGACACAACACTATCCGGGCGCTTTCATCGGCTTGGGTAGCGGTTCAGGATGCGGTCAACTTCATAGCTCGGACTATGATTTTCCCGACGAAATTCTAAAAAGCGCGTTACAGCTGTATTGGAGAATTGTTACGCAGTTGAATGGTTAAAGCGGACATTATTAATTTAAAAGTGTCCTGTATTTGGATAAATATTTCCCACTGAAATTGATTTTTCAATAAGGATTCAGTTTAGTGTTTTCAAAATTGCCAAGCTGTCATCAGAGCACCAAGAAGCCTATTTAAATTTGACATATAAATGTAATTTTCCTATTTTGAAGAAATGTAAGTCCTTAATTTACGCGTATGAGGTAAACTTTCATGAATCTGGATTCGTTACGGAGTAAAAGCGGATTTATCTGTGACATGGATGGGGTAATCTATCATGGCGATTGCATTTTACCGGGTGCACTAGAGTTTGTTGATTGGCTCAAGAGCGAAGATAAAAAATTCTTATTTTTGACAAACAGTAGTGAACGGTCGCCTCGCGAGTTAAAGGAAAAACTGGACCGCCTAGGAATCCATGTTGAATCTTCGCATTTTTACACGAGTGCGCAAGCCACAGCCAGTTTTTTAGTTTCGCAACGCCCCGGCGGCAGTGCTTATGTCATCGGAGAAGCAGGTCTAACAAATGCCCTTTATGAGGCAGGCTTTTCAATGAATGAAATAAACCCTGATTACGTGGTAGTAGGGGAAACCCGCTCATACTCATATGAGAAAATTGAACGCGCCGTTAATTTAGTCCGCAACGGTGCCAAACTCATCGGTACTAATCCTGATCTTACAGATTCTATGGGGAAAGACGTTGCACCGGGTACAGGATCTCTAATAGCTCCAATTGAACTGGCAACCGGGATAAAAGCCTATTTTCTGGGCAAACCCAACCCGCTCATGATGCGTCATGGTAGAAAGATACTTGGGTGCAGTCGAAAAGAAACTGCTATCGTCGGCGACCGCATGGACACCGATATCATCGCCGGCATCCATTGCAACATTGACACCGTTCTGGTAATGAGCGGTGTTACCACCGAAAAAGACCTCAAAAAGTTTCCATATCACCCCCGATATATTCTCCCAGGTGTGGGAGATATACCTGGCCTGTAACCTTCTTGAATAGTAAAAGCTTTAAATTGTTTCTGCTATGCTATCGGTATGGAGAGATAAAATTAAAACTGCCACTATTATGCCGATGTTGAATGTTCAGTAGAGGTAAATTTTTCTGAAATTTATGATGAATCTATATATTTTTCAGGCAGTCTTGCTTTGTATCACTATTCTTTTCAGACACTTAAAAAAAATAAATATTTTTTACAATAATGCTTGACAAAAGAAATTTTATTCTGTAATTGGGAAAACGATAACGTAAAATAAATTATTATTCTATTTCTTCTAAATCAAAATAAATATTATTTAGCGATATATTTCCTGTCCATTCACCAAAAAATTGAATTAAAATAACCGGTAATTGGCTTTAAAATTTGTCTTATGTTTGAACCTCTTTGAAGATATAAAATCCAAAAATGGATAATTTGTGGAAGCGGTTTGCAAATGTCCTTTATAAGATAAAGAGGGAAACAACATGAACAAAGGCTCCATAAATCATCATAAGTTATTCATATCTAAAGACAGGTCACTCGGGAATTATTTCAATAAGAAGTGCTTAAGCAGCGGATGCTGTGACAAAGAACTTACCAACAGAAAGACCTTCAACAATTTATTCCGTGCCTTTCACTTTTTTGGAATGATCAATGCACTTCCCCCTTTTATTACTGATCTGATGCTGTCATTTATCAAGACGCTCACTTCATGCATAACGGCTTGTTCATTCTGGCTATTTAATCATCTACACAATATACGACATCATTTTTTTATTCTTCCTACCCTGAGAAACAATATTTTAAATTAAAAGAATATTTTTATAAAAATTCTTT
>CALANC010000465.1 GCA_937925895.1 uncultured Desulfobacterales bacterium | reverse complement strand
AAAGTGATCTAAAGTTAAGGGAAAAGGAATTAGGAAATAGGAAAGAGGGACGAGGGAAGGGACGGAGGTCAGCCCGCCACAAAGATCGGCGGATAAATCCTCCACAAAGATCGGCGGATAAAAGGTCAGAAGTCGGGCAAGTTAGAAGGGGCTAAGGGGTCACGATATTTAGGCCACGAAAATATGTTCGGTAAAAGCCTCTGTCTCTAGTTATTAGACTATCTACTTGTATTTTTGCATGAGCGCCAATGAGAAAATCCGCCAGGATATGCTGACGATATGGGATATTCTCTTTGCAGGACAGGCAAGTTGATTGTTGATGATGACCACAGGCAGGGCATATCACCATTTTCTTTTTTCGATCAGAATATTTTTTCCAGGCAGCGCTCGCTTCATAAAGCGAAGCCTCATCTGAGGAAACCAGTCTAATTCCCGTATCGCGTAGGAATGTATTAAGGTCCTTAAAAGACGGAAATTGTGAGCCCAATTCAGCAAAAACCACTTCACAAATTATGAGCTCCTCATCAGAATTTATGCGCATCAGGCAGTTTAAAGAAGATTGGGCGTGTGCTGCGTTGGGAATCAAGATGTCCAAAAGAATATTTGTATCAACGGCTATGGTCATGATCCGTTCCCCGCAACTCATTTATGACATCGTCCGCTTTTTTTCCCTTAAGATGGGAAAGAAATCCCACATATTTTTTAAAGTTATGAACAGAGGCCCCCTTCTTTTTAAGAAAGGCTTTGTCTTTATCCAGCTCGAAAACAATTTCATCACCGGTTTTTATCCCCAAAAGCAAACGGATATCACGGGGAATGGTTACCTGGCCTTTTTGAGTGACTTTGGGCATATAAACACCTCCTAAAAGTATTACTTTTAGTATTACAATTTAAAGGGTATTTGTCAAGAGGAAAGGATCAAAGAAGGCGAAAGACAGAAATCAGGAAAGTTGGAAAGCAAGGAGGCAGAGGCTTTTCAAGGAAGAAGGACGAGGGAAGAGGCAGAGCCTGTGGCTGTTGGAGGTTAAAGGATAAAGGTGAAAGGAAAAAGGATCAAAGTTTACGGGTTAAAGGATGCTGATAGGCAGAAGTTAAGCGGTTGTACGTTTCTTTACCTGTGAATAGACTTTTTTTCGATGCATAATAGCTAATATTAAAATTTCCTCTCCGGTTATTTTGAAAACAACACGAAAATTTCCGACGCGCAATTTCCAGTATCCTTTAAGGGTTCTTTGCAAAGGCTTCCCATAAGCCTCAGGTTGGGCAGCAAGACGCTCCTCGATTGCCCTTTTGATCATAATCTTGTTCTGGTTATCAATTTTCGGTAGATCGGTCTTTTTTACATCCGGATGATAGATGAGTTTATACATCTTTATGACCATGTGTCTTCATGTGTCAGTATTTCATTGACGCCCAAGGACTTTTCTCTTTCTTCGGCAATATCGGCCAAATAAATGTCTTCCTGAATTTCCATAGCATCTTTTAGAAGATCTCTTACTTTGGTGGATAAAGACACACCATCTTTTTCAGCCAGAAATTGCACATTTTTATATAACGGCGGGTCAAGGACGACGTTGATTCTCGGGTTTTTAGCAGGCATTTTTTCCTCCTTAATTTAAAAAGAAATGTAACACAAGTGACACACCTTGTCAATGTATAGTTTGGGGGAAGGGGGAAAAAGTGCCTAAAATGACTAAAGTTACAAGTGAGCTAAAGTTAGTAAAAGAGAGGGAAGGACCACTTTTAGGGAGGATGGAGGACCGCTTCGCTTGGAAGAGGGAGAAGGGAGAGCATGCGGCTGTTGGGGGTTAAAGGTTCAAGGGAAAAGGATAGAAGAGGTTGGCCTGTGGGCTTTTTACTTTTGATTGGATCATTTTCCGAATGAAGACGGTCCAATCCAATATATCGGTAAATTCATTCTACTTCAAAAACTATTCGATTTAATCCGGATTGGCGAATGATAGACAACAAAGTGCCGGTACGTATCTCTTTATGGTTGGGAACCGGAATCGTTATTGTAGAATCTCCCGTCTTTTTTTGCATTATGATATGGCTTCCGCGTTGTCGCACTTCCACGAAACCATGCTGAACTAGGATCCGACAAACTTGTCTGCCTGATAGAACCCGAAATTTAGGCAACTGCTACCTCCAAACGTGTAATGAAAATCTCATTGTGGAGCCTTTCTTTTATTTCGGATTCAGATGCATGCTCAAAAAACAGCTCTAACGCTTCGGCAAGATTATTGCGGGCTTCTTCAACGGAATTTCCCTGGCTTGCGATATCTAGTTCCGGGCAAAGCGATACATAGCCGTTACCTTCGCGCTCAATGATTGCTGTAAATTGCTTGTATTTTTGCATTACAAGTATCTCCTGTTTCAAATCATCGTTCAAAATGAACAAAATAAGATTTCTGCGAATCGATTGTCAAAATTCTCTTGTTTTTCATAAAAGATATACACTCGGATTGTCAAATGATCAAGTGATTAGTTGCTCCTAATATAAAAAGGATTTTTAGAATGGTCGATCGAAAACTGAACGGGCTCATAAATTCGTTACGAGGAAAGAAAAAGATATAAATTCTTTACCTTCAACCTAAAGCGAAGCACTCCTCAAACCTCGGGCCTCAAACCTAATGCCGCTGAAAGCGCTTAGCCTCAAACCTCGGACCTTAAATCTAACGTTATCGGGGTGTTCGGGAGCAAAGGTCTCAGGTTCTTAGTATGCTGAGCTTCTATGAGATGCGGCAAGCATAAAAACGATTCGCTCTTGCTCATTAATTTCATAGAAAAACCGCCAAGATCCGATTCGATACCTCCAAGTCTCCGGCTTAAAATCTTTTAGTTTTTTGATACTCGATCCAAAGTGTGGATGGTTTCGTAGTTGAGGATAGACAAAATCTTGCAGTTTCTGAGAAAGTTTGCTCTGCCCCGACCTGACAATATGTTGGAGATCTTTCTGAAACCGTTCAGTCTCGAAAGTTCGGTATTTATTCAACGAAGCGTCCTTTTAGGTTTCGCGCTTCATTTGAGCCTTCCTTAATCCGCCGCAACAGATCTTGGTTGGAAAGGATCTCCGCCATTTCAACATCGTCAATAAACTGTTGTTCGCGAATTTTGTTTAATGCAGCGGTTTCGATAAGGTTGGAAAGAGACCGGTTTTCAGCTTTTGCCATTTCAAGAAAGATATTATAAATTTCGTCTTTCAATCGTAATGTTACTGTCTTAGACATTTTATCACCTTTATTCTATTGTATTCACCTGTATTCTATGCCTGTTATTGGATGATGTCAACCGAATATTTTTGGGATTCTAAATGCCCGCAGGGCATGGTTCTTATTGTTTTCCGTCCTCTCAACGGAAAACAATAAATTAAATAACCTCTGGGTTCTCTGCGGCTCTAATGAGCGAAGCGAATGGGCGGTGAGCTATCGTAGTAAAACGGATACCATTTCAAATGAAACAAAAATCTAACACCATTGTTGGAGTAAATAACGGGTTCTTGAACTCGAGAGGCCGCGCCCTCATCTTTTTTTCAGTCCTTGTCGCACTGGACATTACCGTTTTCGGCGAATCCTTGTACGCTTTAACTGCCGCTGTTCTCCATCGGCACGGGAGCTCTCACGGCCTTTTTGTGCCGTTTATCTCCGGGTACCTCTTCTGGTTGAAGCTCGATAAGATCAAGAGAATGACCCCGCAAGTTGCCCCGCTGCACGGCATTGCCATGATGACGGCGGGTGCCGTACTTTTTGTCTTTAACCGAAACAGTGGTGGTCTCGGCTTTCCGATTTTGTCGTTTCTTTTTATTGCCGCCGGGCTCATCTGGATGCTCTTTGGAAAAGAAGTGTTCAAGGAGGTCGGTTTTCCGCTGTTCTTCCTTCCAGCCATGATCCCTCTGCCGAAAGATGTCTACATCCAGATTTCCGAATGGATGTGCCAGGCCACCACCTGTAGCAGTGTGTCATTAGTACAACTCTTGGGGATTCCCCTTTACCGGGATGGGTTCGATATTTATCTTCCCGATTGCCGTCTTTATGTAGACTACAGCTGCAGCGGTGTCCGATATCTCCTGTCGTATCTTGTTTTCGGGGTTGCATATGCCTTTCGTTTCAAACAGAGTTTTAAAGACC
>CALANC010000464.1 GCA_937925895.1 uncultured Desulfobacterales bacterium | reverse complement strand
CGAAAGAACCCCTTGACGTATGCGGTCATCGTCCTCAAAACCTTCAGATTTTGAAGCGTCTTCAGCTATTTTCCATTGATCGGCGCGTTCATTCTCGTATTTGGCGTCATATGCCGCCCGGCTTTCAGGGTCATTGAGGATACGGTAAGAGGTATACAACGTATTAAACTTTTCAGCATCACCGGTTTGACTATTATCCGGGTGATATCGTTTGGCCAGTAACCTAAACACTCGCTCAATGGTTTCCCTATCAGCGTTTGGACTAACCTGGAGATTCTCGTAGTGATCAGTGAAGGATTTTCGCATTAAAAGTTGGCTCCTTTTTCTTTATGGCCTGAAGGTCTATAGGCAAAATTATCCCACGTTCAAAAATCATAAAAAAATAGTGATGCGTTGTCAATATGAATCGTGGCCTAAATTCCGGACGCTCGAAATTCTACAGGGGCAGCATACCGTTTACATACAGAAAAAAGAAGGCAACGATTAAAATCGCCGCTGTTGCCCCCCATCCGCCTTTGATTTTATAGCCAATAGCAATCAAAGCCAGGGATGCAAACAAAATAACAACTATTCGTGAAATAAATTCAAAAGAGAACGTCGGGAATTCGGCGAGGCCGGTTAAACTTACGTATTCCAAGAACATAAGACACCTTTAGAGACCTCTTTAAAATATCCCCTTTTGCCCAATCTCTGTGTCAGGCTCAAATTTAAATCCGCGGAATACTCAATGTATGCCTGTGGTTAAAATTTTAGCCTTCCTTGACCTTGAACAAAATTGAACATTTTAAAGTGGTCTCACCTGTATGTAACAACGTTAAAAAAAACAGGCTAACCCTGATTTCTGACGCAAACAAGGCCCAAAAACGTAATTCCGACAATTGCCGACAGAACGGATCCCGCCAAAATTGCCATCTTTGAATAGTCGAGTATTTGAGGAAATGAAAATGACAGATCGGAAATAAACAAAGACATGGTGAATCCGATGCCTCCCAACATTGCTGCCCCCAAAATGTGTGTCCATCCGACTCCCTCGGGTAAAGAGGCCGCCCCAAACTTAACGGCAAGATAAGAAAACAGCCCGATACCTATAGGTTTCCCGAAAACCAGTCCGAAAACAACACCCAAACTGACGCTGTGTAATGCTGCCTCGGAAAGGTTGATTTCGTTGAAGGTCAGGCCTGAATTGCTCAGTGCAAAAACAGGCAGGATGAGGAATGCCACCCACGGATGCAGGGTGTGCAATAGCCTCTGCAAGGGTGTCTCCACGTCGTGGCAAGCCATTTCCAAAGCATGGACGGCGTATAAATGTTCTTGATTGAGAAGGATGGAATATCCACAGCTTTGATCCTCACACTGGAACTTATCCATAAGCTGATTCACATTCTGTAAAAAGCGATCTGTATCGTATCTGCCACGTGCCGGAATAAAAAGGGAAACAATTATTCCCGCAACCGTAGGATGTACACCTGAGCCCAGTATGAAAAACCAGATAGCAAGCCCCAATAGTGCATATAACAATGCCCACCTGATCCAGAGGAAATTGGCAACGGCAAGGAGTAGAACCAGAAAGATACAAATAACGATATATTGCCAGACAATCTCTTTCGTATAGAAAAGCGCAATAATGAATACGGCACCAAGGTCATCGGCTATGGCAAAAGCCGCGAGGAACACTCTCAGGCCGACGGGCAATTTGCGGCCGAATAAGGCCAAGGCGCCCAGCGCAAAAGCGATGTCCGTAGCCATGGGAATGCCCCACCCGGATGAATAATCTGAGCCAAAATTAAAGGCTAAATAAATGAGGCCGGGGACAACCATCCCACCGACCGCGGAGATTGCCGGGAACAGTGCTTTTCTGGGAGATGCCAGCTCCCCAACGAGGATCTCACGCTTTATCTCCAGACCCACGGTAAAAAAGAAGAGGGCCATGAAACCGTCATTTATCCAGTGGACAAGTGTTTTGCTGACATGGTAATTTCCAAAAACGACGGAAACCTCGGTGTGCCAGAATCTGTGGTAAGTGTCTCCGATTTGGGAATTGGCCCAAATTAGCGCGGCAATCGCAGCGCCAAGGAGTAACAGGCTGCTGGAAGCTTCTTTTCTGAAAAACCGCTGGGTCGGTCTAAAAATCTGATCGGCGATCAACTCTCTGGTCACCGTCGCGTATTGGCTGCGATTAAATGGCATAAGCACGGATATCTCAAAAGTTAAATCCGATTATTCCTTCTTGTGTTTTACATTTTCACAGATCATCTCTACAGCCTGTTCGACTGAATTCTTTCCCATATCAATAATCAAATCATAAAGGCGGGCGTCATTCCAGTCTTCCTTGAAATATTCATTTATATAAGCCCTCATGTCGCCTTCTTCTCTTTCAATAAATTCTTTTGCAGCTTTATGATCCAAGTTTCTGGCTTCCATCACCTCATTGATTTTAATGTCTGCATCTTTTTTCAGGCGAACATGGAGCGTATCCGGCTTATCTCTCAAAATACACTGACCACCCCAGCCGAGGATAATGACATTTCCGGCTTCATAGGATTTTTCCACCAGCCTTTTCGTCGTATCATAGTAGCTTTTATCGTCCAGGCAACCGTGCTCTCGATCAACGACCTTCTGCACAATAGAACAAGTATAACGATCAACAAATCGAAGGATTCGAGATTGGGACGTTTTGCGAAATGTCTCTGCTTCACTCTCGGAGATATGTAATTCTTTCGCGATACTTGCGATTAGATTTTTTCCAATATATTCATAGCCCAGTTTTTTCGCCCCCAGAGATGCAACCTTTTCGCCCTCAGTTCCAAACTCCTTGCTTATGGTAATGATTGCCATTGAATCCTCCTTTTTTTCATCGAAGCGTCGCTTTAAATATTATCAGCACATCAACAGCACAATATTAATTAGATCAGGATAGAAATGTTTGCTTTGGATGAATATTTTCGTCAAATCTTTTTCTTTTAATAGATTATAACCCGAATCTTGCCAAACTTCCAGCTCTTTGGGAAATGATTTCTAAATATTAGTTTATCGACCATGCGTTGTCAAGATAGTCACGACTCCCCATTTCAGCCCATATCTATCCATAATCAAAACATTTCCTGACCCCTTAACTTACTGACTTTTACCGGTTAGAGAAATTTTGGGGGCAGCGGAGGATCCACCCTCAAACCATTTCCGGGAATAATCATAAGGGTGGACGTTCCATGCGCCAACATTTTTCCCTTTTCATTGACCACCTTAGCCTCCGCATATCCGAGTGTCTTTCCATGTCTTATTTGCCGGCCCTCTGCGATGAGTTTGCCTGATTTTGCAGGTGCGAGATAGTTAAGTTTAAGATCTACAGAGGTCGCCCCTGATTTTGGATCTTCTATTTCTACAAAAAACGCCCAAAAGGCAGCTGCATCAATT
>CALANC010000463.1 GCA_937925895.1 uncultured Desulfobacterales bacterium | reverse complement strand
ATATCGGGCATGTTTTTCCCGGATCTTATAAATTTCTTGTTCAGATACAATGTCTGCCCAATATTCCTTGCAGGGGTTCATGAGAAAAATATTTACCTGAATTATTTTTGCTATCGCAACAAATGTTTCCATATAAAAGGGGGGTAAATAGGAAATACCGAATATGGACAAGCGTTGTGGAAATTCAGCTGTACCGGAAGGCATTTGTTTTATCTTTTCTATAAGCGTTCTTCTGAGCCGGGCTCGGTGAAATCTTTCCTTTCCGGATGAGAGCTTTCGCCACAAATGTGCTTGCCAGTGGTTTCCCTTACCCTTATCCCAGTCGAAGATCATTTCAGGTCTAAACACCAAATACTGGTCAAACAAATCTGCTATTCTCTGGGAAATTTGAAACAATTTCATATCATTGCTATCATCATCCAGATATCTTTTAAGGTACTTAAAGCCGGGTAATTCAAGACAGTAAGGTAATGTCTTCATTATACCGAACGTCATGATATCAGGTTCGAAAGGCGAGCGCTCTGGCAAATCCGAAACGATTTTTTTTGTTATCTCCTGTAAAAAAGTATTGGGAAAAGGAAACCTGCTGTTGGCACAAATACCGTTATGCCTGGCAAGTTCCATGGACAACCAGCGTTCCATTCCCTTGCTCTGGACAACAATAATTTCAGGAGAAACAGGGAAAAGCAGGGGGTCTCTGACCATACGTGCCAATTGTTCCGCTAAGATTTCCAAACGATTGCTCGTAAAAACATTTAGATGGGGCATGGAGAAGTTATCTTTCTATTTTATAAAACTTGTTTCTTCTCTTTTTTCGGAATATGGCTCATGGCGTGTTCAGCCATTGCCGTAATCGTAAGGCTCGGATTAACTCCCAAGTTGGCGGGTATCATAGAACCGTCTACCACATACATTCCTTTGTAACCGTAAACCCGATTCTGACCGTCAATGACCCCTTGTTCCGGATTTGGGCCAATCGGGCAACCACCTAAAATGTGTGCCGTTATGCCGGTATTCAAGAGAACTTCATTGACAGCGCTTTGCGGTATGCCGTCTATTTTCTTGGCCAAGGCTTTGGTTATTTTTTGAGCAATAGGAATATAAACCGGTATCTTCTCCCTTTCATGTTCACGTTTTGAAACGAGAGAACGCTTAAAAGGTAACCACCACCGACGTTTGCGATAAACTTGAATACTGTTGTCTATGGTCTGCATTACGAGAAGAATAATAGATCGTCGCGCCCAACCAAAAGGCCAAAGTACACGCAAAAATGTGAACGGGTGACGGATAATGTTTAAAAACCACTTGAAGGGACGCGTCACAGGGTGTCCGCCTTCGGTAAAGATGGTGCTTAAAAAACTCATCAAATCAGAACCATTTGGATAACGCACCGGCTCCACATGAGTCACCTTATCAGGATAAATGCTTGACGTAATTGCAATCCCTTCGGAGTAATCGACTGCATCGTTTTTTGCCGTAACGCCCATGAGCGTTTCACTATTCGTTCGAACCCTTGAACCGAGCATGGGTGAAAGCATCGGCAGTTTTCCCTCCTCTTTACACTTCAAGAGGAGCGGTAAGGTACCTAAAACACCGGCAGAGAGAACTAAATTATGAGTCCTGAAGGTTTGGCGACCCCGAGAAAAAAATGCTGTGGAACGAACCGTGTCTATCTGGTAACCACCTTCGGGACATTCCCTTATCAGAGTCGCTTTTGTTTCAGGTAAGATTTCAACACCCAGTTTCTCCGCTAGGTAAAGGTAGTTTTTGTCAAGCGTATTTTTCGAATTGTAACGGCATCCGATCAGGCATCCGCCACAAAAACAACACCCCGTCCTATCCGGTCCTTTTCCTTCAAAGTAGGGGTCGGGCACCGTCTTCTCGGGCTCTCCGAAAAAAACACCCACATTTTGAAGACTGAAGGTGTCTTCTCTACCCATCTCCTCTGCGAGTTCGCGCAACAATTCGTCAGCCGGATAAAGTTTTTCGCTGCGAGTGACTCCGAGCATCTTTTTAGCTGTCTGGTAGTTTGGAGAAAGGATTGTTTTCCAGTCACCCATTTCCGCCCACTGAGGATCACGAAAAAACGAATCTGGAGGTTCCAAAAGGGTGTTGGCATAACCCAGACTTCCACCGCCCACACCCGAACCGCTCAAAATCAAGACATCGGATAGCAGGGAAATCCGTAAGATACCGAAACATCGCAAGAGCGGAATCCACAGGTATTTAAAGATATTCCAGTTGTTTTTAGGAAAGTCCTCACTTCGATACCGTTTGCCGGCTTCTATAACGGCAACCGTATAGCCCTTCTCGGCTAAACGCAAGGCACTAACGCTTCCCCCGAATCCCGAGCCGATGATTAAAAAATCGTATTTCTTATTCTTACTTAGTGACATGAAATTCTTGCATGTTTTGCTAGAAGAACCACTTTGATTCATAAAAAAAGCTCTTAGAAACGAATTAAGCCTATCCCTTTTTTATAAGATTGTAAAGCGACAACAGTGAAAGCATTTAACGACGCTATCCTTATTGGCATGGACAATTTCCTTGACTTTTTTTTGTTTTTTTCATTACTAGAAGCCATCTGGTCGGGTACTCCTTTGAGTTTAAGAGGGAACCCTTTTTTTTTGAGCAAATCGGTTATGAAATATCTGAACTCCTTTCTTTTTGTGATAATGTTTACAGGCCTGCTGATGAACCCCACCGTTCAAACAGAAGCCAAGGTTGTGATGGATCAGTTGGGACGACAGGTCCGGGTACCGAATGACCCGAAAAGGGTGGTGGCACTCGCACCGAACATCACAGAGATCATCTTTGCCCTTGAGCAAGAACATCGCTTGGTAGGGGTAACCAGATTTAGCGATTATCCTCCGAAAGCCGCGCATTTAACCAAGGTTGGTTCTTATGTGCATCTCGATATTGAACGAATCGTGTCTCTAAAGCCCGACCTTTGTATTGCCATCAAAGATGGAAACCCTAAGATCGTGGCTCAGCGACTCGAATCTCTCAAAGTACCCGTTTTTGCCGTCGATCCGAAACGACTTGAAACCATAATGAAAACCATTGTTGACATCGGAGAACTTTTAAATGCCGACGATATTGCCAACGGGCTGGTTGAAGACATGACTTCTCGCATTCAACATGTAAAGTCACTGGTTAATCAAACCGAACACCGTCCTAAGGTCTTTTTTCAAATCGGTATTTCGCCGATAGTGTCTGTTGGGACACCTACTTTCATACACGAACTCATTGTGCTGGCCGGCGGAATAAACCTTGCTGCAGGACGTGTTTCTTATCCTCGGTTTAGCAGGGAGCAAGTATTGGCCCTATCTCCGGATGTAATTATCATCACCTCCATGGCACGAGCTGCGGTATTTGAAAAGGTCAAAGCCGAATGGAACCGATGGTCTAATTTGCCGGCTGTCAAAAACGGCAGGATTTTCCTTGAAGACTCCAATCTTTTCGACCGCCCCACTCCCCGTTTGGTGAGCGGCCTCGAGTTGCTGGTAAGATTAATTCACCCCGAGCTTTTTAAGGGGGTAGAGTGAACACGAACAGACCATATCTTATTAAACGCCTTGTGTCAGTGTCTTTTTGTTTGTTGACGATACTCGCTGCGGCTATTTTTCTGGGAATCTCCATGGGATCAACGGCCGGTGGCTTGAAGACAATATTCCAAAGCGTCTTTGATTTAGGGGATTCTAAGTCCCCGCTGGATACGATTGTATGGGAAATCCGGTTTCCGAGAGTTCTTCTTGCCTCTTTGGTGGGAGCCGCCCTTTCTCTCGGAGGGCTCGTATTTCAAGCTTTGCTTCGTAATCCTCTGGCTGAACCATACATTCTCGGGATCTCCGGGGGATCGGCCATAGGGGCTATTACCGGTATCCTACTCGGCTTTTCGCGTTTTCCAGGTGTGAGTTTCACCGCCTTTACCGGAAGTATTGCCACCCTTCTGCTGATATTGGTCATGTCTTCGGGAAAAACGATTTTGAAAAAAGATTCTCTCCTTCTTTCCGGAGTCATGGTCAACGCATTCTGTTCGGCGGTCATCATGTTTCTTGTTTCTCTAACTCAGGACGCCAGGCTTCACAATATCATCTTCTGGTTAATGGGAGATCTTTCTTTAGGAGAAATGACGCATGTCGGTTTACTGGCCGCTATGCTGATTCCATGCTTTATTCTGGTTTTTTGGTTTTCCAATGCAATGAATCTACTCCTTATGGGAAAAGAAATGGCCCAAACCATGGGAGTAAACATAAGGGTCGTCACCATAACTCTTCTGGTGGCAACCTCTTTTATGGTAAGCGCCACGGTTTCCTTTTGCGGACTTATAGGTTTTGTCGGGCTGGTAATGCCCCATCTGCTGCGGCTTGTTTTGGGGCCTGACCAGCGTATACTGGTTCCGGCATGTGTGCTTGGAGGAGGTGCTTATATGGTTTTATGTGATACGTTGGCACGGGTCCTGCCGGAACAGGGAGAAATGCCCGCCGGCGTTATAACTGCCATGGTTGGTGCGCCCCTCTTTATTTTTCTTTTGAAAAGATCCAGACAATGAACACGGCAATACATACCAAAAAACTGAGTCATTCCTTTGGAGACAACCCGGTGTTAAATCAGCTCTCCTTTTCTATTCCAAAGGGGAACTTTTTTACGATTATCGGTCCGAACGGTTCAGGGAAAACCACATTGTTGAAAGTAATCTCCGGGATATACAAACTTCAAAAGGGGCAGTTGGAAGTTCTGGATCAACCCATCGATCTGTATTCCAGAAAGGAATTGGCCAGGACGATCTCATTTGTCCCTCAAATGGTACAGGTTGATTTTCCTTTTACGGTAACTGAAATTATTCTCATGGGGCGCTCACCGTATTTAGGTGTGTTGGGACTTGAAGAGAAAAAGGATATGGAAATAGCTAAGCAAGCGATTGATTTCACGGGATTGGATCAATTGGCCCATCGTAAACTTGACCAGTTAAGTGGTGGAGAGCAACAACTGGTTTTTATCGCCAGGGCTATCTGTCAGGAACCTGAGATTATTTTGCTTGATGAGCCGACGGCTTCTCTCGATCTTGCCCACCAGGTTCGGGTAATGGACCTAATGGAAAAACTCAAAGAGCAAAAAGGCGTCACTGTCGTCATGGTATCCCATGACCTGAATTTAGCGGCGATGTACGGTGATCAACTGTTACTGCTCAACAACGGCCAGATCGTATGCCAAGGACTCCCGGAGGAAGTGCTCACCTTTCAAACGCTTGAGGAAGTCTACGGCTGCACGCTCCTGGTAGACGAGAGCCCCTTGGGAAAAATTCCACGGGTTACCCAGGTACCCAAGAAATTTATGCCCTGAAGGAGTCTTTATGAGAGAATTAACGTTTGTAATAGGAGGATGCAGAAGTGGTAAGAGCCGCCACGCTCTGCAACTCGCAGAGCAAATTCCGGCACAAAAA
Source organism: uncultured Desulfobacterales bacterium (assembly GCA_937925895.1). Lineage (GTDB taxonomy): Bacteria > Desulfobacterota > Desulfobacteria > Desulfobacterales > UBA11574 > CALANC01. The sequence continues at coordinate 6,679 of CALANC010000463.1, read as the reverse complement.
AGAATATTTGTCGCAACCTGTGTACCGCTTGACGAAGAAATGGAACAACGGGTGCTGCGTCACAAAAAGGAGAGAGGTCAAAACTGGATAACCATAGAAGCCCCTATTCGCCTACCGGAAATAATCTCTGAAAACAATCAAAAAGGAAACGTTGTCCTCGCAGACTGTTTAACCCTGTGGATAAGCAACATTATACTAGAAAATAATAATATAAAAAAAACAGACTTATATATTGAAAAACTTAAACTGTCGCTTGATGATATTCAGTGCCCGATACTTCTTGTCTCCAACGAGGTCGGTTCCGGCATTGTGCCGGAAAACAGACTGGCCAGGCAATTCAGGGACGTGGCCGGATTTGTCAATCAGAAAATAGCGGCTCGTGCGGACCAAGTCATATGGATGGTCGCCGGCATACCGGTATTGGTCAAACAAGGAAAGTAACGAAACCCGGTTTAAAGGACCAGGTTTTTCAGGAAAAAAATGAAAGGTCTCATTGCGGCAGTCGAATTTTTAACCATTCTCCCCTTGGGTAAACCAGCAACCTTTGACCCAAAAAGAATGATCCCATTCTTTCCGATTGTAGGTATGATCTTGGGAACACTGCTGTCCATTTTTGATCGAGCGCTATCAAGCATGTGGCCAGAACCGGTCGTTGCAGTTTTAGATGTTGTTTTCCTTGTTGTGTTGACCGGCGCACTGCATGTTGACGGACTGGGTGATACTGCAGACGGTCTTTTTAGTCATCGTTCCAGGGAAAAGACCCTGGCGATTATGCGAGACAGCAGAATCGGAGTGATGGGACTTGTTGCGATCATTTGCGGATTATCCATCAAATGGGGTGGTATTAGTCATCTGCATAACGACAGGAGCCTCCTGCTTGTTATTATACCCGCGTATGCCAGAGGTGGCATGCTGTTTGGCATGCGGTTTCTCGAATACGGAAGATCGGAAAACGGCATGGGGCATCCATTTTTTAGCCATACCTTGATGCCATTGTCCTTCTCGGGATTGATTATTCCCGTCTTACTATCATTTTTTTTGGGTTGGAAAGGGATATGGTTGAACACAACGTACTTGATGATAACCGTAGCAATACTTTGGTATTATAAAAGACGAATAAACTGTATTACCGGCGATATGCTCGGCGCAATGACGGAAGTTACAGAAGCGATGCTTTTTCTGCTTGCTGCAATGTGATGATGTACCCTACCCTACCGAAATCTTACAAAGGCATATTCCCGTTTAAGATTGCCTGTCCATCCTATATTTATCCGGATGCTTTTGAAAAAAACGTTGCGATGCTGGCACCATATCTGGATGAAATCGAACTTCTGTTGTTCGAGAGCAGTATAGAAAGTCTGCCAACAATAAAGACGATAAAAAAACTTTTTTTGCTGGCAGAAGAATTCGATATTACCTATAATGTTCATCTTCCCATCGACATTTATTTGGGAGACCAGGTTCAAAGTAAACGCGATCATGCCGTCGACACGGTTAAAAAAGTGCTCGATCTGACCTCTCCCCTAACTCCTTCCACCCATACGCTTCACCTTGAATACAAAGACTCCTCTCATGCAAAGGAGACCGTAAAAAAATGGCGAGAAATTATTTCCGGAAGTATGGAACGGCTGATTCCCCAATGGATCAAGGGCGAAAATATTTCCATAGAAACCCTTATGTATCCCTTCGAGTGGGTTGATGAAATCATCGCCCGATTTAATCTTTCAGTTTGTATTGATATAGGACATCTCATTTTACAAGAATCAGAACTCGAACCGATTTTTGCTCGGTACGCGCAGACAACCCCTATTATTCACCTTCACGGAGTTGAAAACGAACGTGCACACGTGTCCCTGGAGAGAATCTCGAAAAAAAATATGGGGTCTATCATGAGGATATTGAAACGGTATAGAGGGGTCGTTTCTTTAGAGGTTTTTTCGTATCATCATTTAAAAGACTCACTAAGGTTTTTAGAAAAAAGCTGGCATCTATAACCATCATTCTTTGGGTTTGAAAATCTCCCCGATTATTTTTACTATAAGATCCACTTGAGAATCAGACAGTAGAAAGGGATAATCATTTTCAGAGGAAACGGCAGGATAGTTATTTGCCGTCTCGTCTGTCTTGGGAAATATGGAAATGATATATTCTATATCCCCCTTCAACTTGACGACATAATTCGGATCCTGAAAATCCTCTTTATTCTTGTCATTTACATAGGTTTCACACTCCATATCAGACAGAGCGGAAAGCAGTTGGTTTATTTTGGGTTTGTCTAATATCTGACCTTCGGTGGTTTGCCAGATGATCTCCTTTTGTTCAGCTTTCTCAGTTTCTTTTTGAGCGCTTTCTGATTGTGTGATAACCGTGAGGTCTTTACCCTTAGAAATTTCTAATTGCCTAATGTCGGTTTGATCGAAAGACATAACGGTTTTGTCTCGCAGTCCTTCAAGTGTTTGGGTAAATTTAAGTCTAAAGTCTTCACGGGCATGGTAGACATTCGGATCTTCTTTTAATCGAATGAAGGTGTGTCGAAACGTACTTGCTGATTTACCGATATCAAACTCCCGTGTCAGTGCTTTACCCTCCCAGGCTTTGACGTTGATTTTCTTATCGTTACTTAAATCATAGCGAATATAACTTTCCGACTCAGAAACCAAGGCGGTCACAGTCAATTTTTCAATGATACCCAACATGTCGTTCACCTTTTCCAAGTCGGCCGGATAGGCTTCCGGCCCGATATACCAAGCATTGTCCTTTTTATTTAAAACAATACTCGCACCGGATCTATTGATTTCAAGTTGGGTAATCTTATTCTGGGGAATCACGGCAATATCCGGCATTTGATAATGTGTTCGATCCGTCCCGTGCAGAACAAGATAGAGTGTTAGGACAATGATAACAAAAACAAGAATGATGTATTCCTTCTTCAGTTTCATAAAGGGTTTCCTCGCCACACGATTATTTATCAAACATCATCTGTATTACTTTCTTTCTCGAGCGTCGTCGTAATAAAACAAAAAGACCGAAAAAAACGACCAGGACCGGAAGTCCCGCTATATTAAATGTTTTGGTAAATGTTTTGGTTAGAGAGCTGCTTTCATACAACGGATTAAATTGCAGCTTTTTGCTTCGCATAACAGCAATATCATCTTTATTATTTAGCGTGTCTAAGACATTTATGATAAACATAGCGTTCGGATCTTCGCCTTTGGGATCCAGAATATTGTTTCTCAGAATCGCTGATGATGCGATCAGAAAAACTTTGCTATGCTTGCTTTTGGACACAAAGCCGCCCTTGGTTTCAATTTTGGCCCATTCCGTTGACATCTTTTTTTCAGCCGGCTTTTCGGAATTTTCTTTTTTATCGTTATCTTTTTCAGTTTTTTTAGCCGGCGTTTTTTCGGGCATCGGCTTACCCGCAAAATAACTGGGGAAATTCCCTTCCATCAGGTAGGCCAGCGCAAAGCTCTCCATCTCTTCATCTGACGTTGGAGGGGTGATAAACATGGGGTTAAGATTAATCTGTTTGGTCATTTCCCAGGATTTTTCCGATGACGCAAACAATCTGTGAACCTTAAGCTTGTTTTCTGAAACACGCTTTTCATCCAATTCTAGAGGAGATATTTTAATCGCAATCAATCCTTTGATGTTTCGCATAAATTCTAAATCTTTGTTAATGAATTTGTTCTTAATGATTGGAACGAAATAAATGGGTCTTTCCCCGCCTCCCATACTTTGAGGAAGCCTTTGCTTGTGGCTGTTTTGGTCCATCACCAGTGATTTTTTAATGCGAACACCGTAATGCCCCAACAATTTTTCAAGCCCTGTATGAAGGGGTACAAATGTTGGTCCCCGGTTGAATCCAAGGGACTGTTGGGCATTTGGCATGACTTCGTTGAACGCATCTAAGAATATGGCAAGATTCTTCCCTTGCATGAGGGCCTGATCGATTTGGTACAATTCATAATCCGTGAATTTTTCCGTCGGTCGGGCAATAATCAGACATTTTATACTGTCCGGGATGGATCCGTCTTTCAGGTTTATTTGTTTTAGCGTGTAGTTTCCTGAAACCAGTGTTGAAAAGTTTGACAACGTGTCGTTACTCTGCTGCCCCATGGGTGAAAAACTAGGCGCATTAAGGGTGCCGTGATCTGCCAAATATCCTATGTCTTCGTTAATATCGATCAGGGTTTCAAGATTATCGTTTATCATCTCCTCTATTTGGTCAATTTCAGCCAGATTGTATTGTGTACCAATAATCGGGATTCGGAAAATCTTCAACAACGGCATTACCCGGAAGTTGTCTTTGTATTCCATCACCAGGCCGATAACACCATCGCCAGCTTGAATCTTACCCTCAGACAATGTCGGCCATTTTAGGGACATCAAGTTGTATTTTTCCCATTCGGCCGGCGAATGTTGATCTCCCGAAGGATCAATATAAACATATTTCAGTTTATTATATACTTTGTTGTTGAGCGTCTTGACGATTTTTTCTATTTCATCCGGATATTCTTGAAGATCGTTAAGCCCCATGTGGGGTGCCACACGCTTTAGGGAGGAAGAAAGAAACAGTTTGACCATTATGTCATCCCTGAGTCTGAGCAAGGCGCTGACTTTGTTGTTTAATTTCTGAATTGCCGAGGTGAGTTTGTATTCCAATCCACTCATGGTGGTTATGGTTGGAATCTTTTCAATGATATCGCCATGAATGAGAACCAGACCCATGTACGCATTTTTAAACTTTACCTCATCCTTTTCAAAAACCTGGATTTGAACCGGATTGATGCCATAATTATTTGCCAATTCTCTGTTAGCGCCCGGTGATCCTCCCGAAATACTTTCACCCTCGGGGCTCACATCATAAAACCGGTAATTAAAATAGTTGTTGGCATGAATGGCATACTCTTCAAGCAGGTCATGGAGATATCGTTCCGTGTTGTTGTGGGGTGCTGGAAGATTTTTGGTAAAAAAGACATTGATTGTTAAAGGCTCTGATAAATTTGATACCACTATTTTGCTGGCTTCGGAAAGGGAATATATTTTATTTCCCGTCAAATCAATTCTGAAAAAAAGCGTCAAACCCACCGCATTAATCAATAAAATAACAACCAAATATGTAAAAAATTTTATATACTTCGAGTGTCTGCTCTTAGCATTCATCCTTTACTCCTTATTCTTTTCCCTGCATGACGAGATGCGAACCGTAGAGGCCGATGAAAATTAAACTTAAAAAATAGAGGATATCGCGTGAGTCGATAATGCCCTTGGCAATATTCTTAAAGTGATAATCCGCGGCCAGGTTCCCGATAATGCCTAATATTGACTGGGGGAAGAAAAAAAGCATCTTGTCGATCAGGGTCAGAAAAAAACAGATGGTCATACCCACGATGAAGGCAACGATTTGGTTTCTGGTTAATGTCGAAGCAAATATTCCCACCGCAGTAAAAGCAGCGCCCAGCAAAACCGCACCCATATATCCGCCGATTACGGGACCCCAATCGAGTTGGCCCAAAAAGGCGATAAAAATAGGATACGAAAAGGTGGGGATTAATGCAGCGGCAACGAAAATCACACCAGCCAAAAATTTGCCCATTATGATATCCATGAAGGTGACCGGAAGTGTAAGAAGAATCTCATAGGATCCGACGCTCAACTCTTCGGAAAACAGCCTCATGGTGATAGCCGGAATAACAAATGAAAAAATTACGGGGAGCAGGCTAAAGAAGTTTCTAAGATCTGCTTGATTGAAAAAAAAGAAGGTTGTAAAAAAAAACCAGCCGGTCACAAGAAGAAAGATAGATATGACGATGTAAGCAATAGGAGATATGAAATAATCCCTTAATTCTTTGTTTAATATGTGAAAAACCTGTCTCATATTATTTCTCCTTGGTCAATTCCCGGAATATGGTTTCAAGGGTTTTGGTTTCTTGATAGAACTCGATGAGAATCCAATCGGTTTTTTTTATGGCGGCATAAATGTTTTTTCTCAAATCGACATCAGACTTGCCGGTGAGTCGAATGTTCAACTTGCCATCATTTTTCTCATCAAGTTTTTCAATATCAACAATACCCTCAATGACTTCCAATCCTGTCGCTACAGACTGGTATTCTGCATTCAAAAGAGAAAGATGGATAAAATGTTCTTTGTCGGCCGTTTGGGTTAGATTTTCCGTAAGGTCATCGGCAATTATCTTGCCTCTATCAATGATCACGACCCGGTCACAGGTTGCTTCAACCTCTGTGAGAATATGTGTTGAAAGAATAACGGTTTTTTCTTTCCCGATTTGCTTTATGATATCTCGAATCTCAGCAATCTGATTTGGATCCAGACCTGAAGTTGGTTCATCCAGTATCAGTATTTCAGGGTCATTCATCATGGCGTGAGCCAAACCTACCCGTTGTTTCAGTCCTTTTGACAGCTGATTTATGGTATTGTGCATTATGCCATTTAATCCGCAAATATCGACCAAATACCGGATGCGATTATTTTTTTTTTCAGAATCAAAACCCCTTATTCTGGCAATATAATCCAGATAATCATACACCAGCATATTATAATAAAGAGGGGCGGATTCAGGCAGGTAGCCAATCATCTTTTTTATTTCAACAAGGTTTTCATAAATGGAATGGTCTTTGATGTGAATATCTCCGGATGTGGGCATGAAATAACCGG
>CALANC010000462.1 GCA_937925895.1 uncultured Desulfobacterales bacterium | reverse complement strand
ATTTGGGATTGATGGCACATTCTTTTTCGATATGAAAGGTGCTTGTCCAATCCCAAATATTGGGTCACCCGGCACGGCATGGTTCATATCGCCTTGAAGAAAATGGTATGACCTTAAATATAACTCAGGGATCGCCGATCTAGCCGGCATCAATGAGATTAATCATTTATTTAAATTCCGGCGCCGTGACTAGAGCGAAAACGGTATTTTAAAATTTGCTTTTTAAAAAATATTATCCAGCCGTTCCGGGCTATGGATTGCGATTAAAATTTGGGGGCGAAACTTGAGTTAAAAGTAGTGTATCTAAAAAACCGATTTCCTGACATAGTCTTATTTAATCATGAAAGAACTATACTTAGCAGCTCAATTGAGTTTTATCTCAATTAGTTATATTATGAATATCGTCGATGATTAAACCGCTAAAAATGGACAAAATGCCCAAGGCATATTAAGTTGAGGTATATGAAGCTTATTAAAAAAATTTTTCTGGTATTAGCCATCTCCCTATGTTTTATCGTGATGATTCTCTCCGGCATGGGTCTTTATCTCTACTATCATCCTGAACAAATAAAGCCGATGGTAGAGAGATCGCTCTCTGCATCCACGGGAACATCGTGCACCATAGAAAGCCTCTTGTTCTCTTTGCGACCTATGGCCTTAGAGGCCAAGGGTATTTCCTTCAAACCCCTAAAACCACAGCAAGCTTTCTCACTGGAGATCCGTTTCATTAGATCGGATTTGGCTGTTGAGGGCCAGTGGGGTCACAAGTCCCTCATTCTAAAAGATGTACAGATGAATGACCCATATCTTGAAATTCTTCCTGGATGGTTCAACTTGCCCATCATCACATCGGAGAAAAAAGGGTCCTCTTTTACGGCCGAAATGATTCGGGCTCTTTTCGGGTTCCTTTTCTTTCGAGACATCAAATTTCAGTCAGGGGAAATTATTGGTGGACGCGTTTCGGCAGTTAAGGGTGATCAAGCTGTTCATGCGCTTGAAATCCAGGCCACAGCTGGCACCGGCAAACCGCTCTCCTTATCATTTGCTTTGGAAGTAAAAAGTTCTTCCCGGAACATGCATTTTCTAGCGCCTAGCGTGAACTTCCTCAGCGACAAATCGTTTGACATTAAGGATCTCAAGTTCAGCGGCACGCTTCAATCCAAAGGGATGAAGCTCCAAGATTTTGAACTGGGCATCCAAAGGATGGACGTGCTGGCAAAATTTACTTACAGTCATGCCTCTAAAAATTTCCATGCCGAGAATTTTCAAGTCCGTTGTGAAGGTATTTCTTTTACGCCTGATTCGGGAAAGGCGGGATCATTGCCCGTCTCTGAAATCACTGCCGAATCCATGTCAATGCAAACCGGGTTTGCCTATGACATGAACCAACAGAGAGTCTCCTCTGCTCCCCTTAAATTCTATATTGGCGGTCTATCCTTTATCAACAAAGCAAACGAGCCGCTGCAGTCCATGAACATCAATCTCAAGGCAAAAAATGTCTCAGGCCGGTATCCCGTGATCGAGATCAAGGATGTGAGCGTACAAATCCCCCAGGCAAAAATAAACACTGGGACTCAGGACATCCTGATCGGAGATATTGGCGTTCATATCCCGGCAGGCCGCATCGACACAAAAAAAAGATCCGTTGTGCTCCCAAAGGTCCGATTCGACGCTGTTGGGTTGAAAAATCTTTTACTCGCCATCCGTTTGCAGAAAGGAAAGATAAGCCTCCTGGTTCAAGGGAAAAAGACCGATTTCTTCCATGCAGCCGCTGCCTACCGTCTGCTCCCGTCCGATTGGGATATTGCGGTTCGGGATTCCATCCGGATCGAAGTCGCAGGAGCGGTGGACGGGCCCTGGCAGGTACAAGCAAAATTATCTCTCGAGGATCTGGTTTTTCAAAACAAGGATGGGAACGTAATGGGGGAAAAGATCTCTCTTGGTACGGGAATCGAAGGTGTGGTGGATTTAAATCGTTCCAAGATATCTTTTGCCGCGCAGATAGCAGCCAAAGCAGGTGAAGCGCTTTATGATCGTTATTATCTGAACCTGGGAAAAAACCCCATCGTCACGTCATGCAATGGGACCTACGATCTTCAAAAAAGATCTATTAAGCTTTCCAAGCTCAGGTTCGACCTGACAGACATTCTGCCCCTTGAAATCCAGGGATTCTTTAAGCAGGACCTTTCGAAGGGTGATGCCGATCTCACGGTGACTCTCCCGCAGGTGTCCTTGAAACCGATATTTCATCACTTTTTACAGGAGCCCTATAAAAACGAAAAACCCTTTCTGGCAACCCTTGAGACGGGAGGAACCGTTTCAGCTGAATTAAAAATAAAAAGATTTCAAGATGCGTGGCAAACAATAGGACACATCGGATGGCTGGGGGGAAACCTCTCCTTACCTGAGAAGGGTATCGCTCTGAAAGGCATTCAGGTAGATCTTCCCGTTTGGTATCGAACCGGATCCGTCCATGCCCCGGTCAAAACTCTCAACGGCAAGGTAGAGATTCAATCCGTGACAACTCCTCTGTTACCGGAACAGGCGCTAAGCATCCCCCTGGATGCAGGTCCGAACCGGATAGCTGTGACAACCCCGACCGTGATCCGGGTGCCCGGCGGGGATCTCCGGATAGGACGCGTGAGGATCGATAAACCCTTTGGTCCGGATTTATCCATCCATACTCGCATGGTATTTGATGGGATAAAATTGCAGCCCCTGTTATCAAAGATCTGGATGCGTCCCCTGGAAGGATCCTTAACCGGTGTACTGGACCCCGTTCGATACGAAAATCATGCCCTTACCAGTCAGGGTGAGATCGCGGCCGAGATATTCGGCGGCCAAATTCTTTTTTCCGAATTGGGTGCCTCAGGGGTTTTTACCTCTGCACCGGTCTTTAAACTCAATGCCACATGGGATGATCTTCTCTTGTCCGAAATGACGACGGACACCCCATTTGGAAAAATAGAGGGGATCTTGAAGGGCCACATCCGTAATTTTGAACTCGCGTACAGCCAACCCCAAAAATTTGATCTGTTACTGGAAACGGTTAATAAAAAAGGAATTCCCCAAAGGATCAGTGTTAAGGCCGTAGAAAACATTGCCCAGATTGGCGGGGGACAGAGCCCCTTTATGGGGTTGGCAGGAGCCTTCGGATCTTTTTTCAAAAAGTTTCCTTATAAAAAAATCGGTATTCGAGCTCATCTAGAAAACGATGTTTTCACCATCAACGGCACCATCAGAGAAGACGGCACAGAGTACCTCGTAAAAAGGGGTAGCTTTTCAGGGGTTAATGTTGTAAATCAAAATCCAGAAAACCGGATTAGCTTCAAAGACATGGTTAAAAGGACCAAAAGGATCACCCACAAGAAGGTGCCTGTGGTCAAATGACGGAGGGAGAATCTTATGAAAAAAAATCAAAAGTTTTTGTGGTCGGCAGCGGTAATCGTGGCGGCAACTCTATTTGCCTGCGTGACCATTAACATCTATTTCCCGGCCGAAAAGGTTGAATCGGTTGCCGGAGATATAGTGAATGATATCAGAAATATAAAGCCCACTCAAAAGGACAACCAATCCAATAGTCAGGAAGGATTTTTTCTTAAGATCAGGTTGGCCTTATCGCCTGCCAGTGCGTGGGCCGATGAAGTAACCGACGTTT
>CALANC010000461.1 GCA_937925895.1 uncultured Desulfobacterales bacterium | reverse complement strand
GACCATGCCTACCGGTGCTTGCGGGATAAATTGTGATGTTTGCAGGTTAAACCTCCTTGGTATTTGTTCCAGTTGCGGACCCGGAACGAGCCAGGAGGCAAAAAATAAAATTGAGGCCCAAAAAAGACTCTTTGGGCATCCTTGTCCTATTTTGGCATGTGCCCAAATGAATCATGTTCAATTTTGTTTAAGAGACTGCCGATCATTTCCCTGTGAGGTCTTTATGGCAGGGCCTTATCCTTTTAGTGAGGGCTATATAAATATGCAAAAGAGAAGACGTAAGCAAAAACCGCCGGCCAGAACTCCGAAGGGGGATCTCGTAACCGTTGATCCCAAATATTGGGACGATTTGAAAAAAATGGATATGGAAAAATTATGTGCAAATTCCCTGACCATCCCTCATCATCCTGAAGGAATCCTTGTCAGATTTTTGACAGATGATATACATGTTGACATGGAAAACCGCTGTCTATGGCGCTTAACGCCCGACCAGCCTGGGAAGATAGACGACCCTCTTTTAGAATTAATCATTATGATTTATCTAGTCAATGTGACCTCCGCTCTGATTCGTAGGGAAATGATCGGGACCAATGATTTAAAAGACGCTCATTTTTTTCAAGGGCCTCATGTGCTCAAAGTGGCGCCTCTTGTGGAGCGTTTTGGCAGAGATCCGGCAGGGTTTAAAAGGGCCTCGGAGAACCTGGGAGGTGAACCTCTGGACATGGGTGATGTTGCATACAAGTTTTCCCCCTTGCCTAAAATACCCCTGTACTATCTGTTGTGGGAGGGAGATGAAGAATTTGAGCCGCGTCTTTCTATTCTTTTCGATCGATCTATTGAGAGTCATTTGCCGGCAGATGCCATCTGGGGCCTCGTTAATTTAGTTTCTAACAAGTTGCTCAGAAGCAGTTAACCCGGATATTTCATGGAAATATTTCAGCAAACTTGTTTTATAATATTATATTATATCGTAAAGAAAATTAACGGCAGCAACTCTGGGTTACACTTTGCAACCTGCTCTTTTTTTTCTTTAGCTGAAATATTTTCACTCTTCTGGGCGCTGCCTGATTCACCCATTTGCTGCGTTATCAGGAGCTTGCAGTAGAATGCTACGGCTGCGCTCCTGAGTGCCTTGCAAATGATCGCATCATGCGCGTAAAAAATCCAGGTTAGCCCGAATTTAATCAGCATAGTAGAACCAATGAAACGTCAAATGAACGGGACACAATCACGATGGCTGAAAATAATGGCTCAATTGGTGACTGCAAGTGCTGCCATATGTTTTTTTTCTTATGTTACGGCAGATCCCGATCTGTGGGGACATATAAAATTCGGGGAAGACATTTGGAAGGCCAAATCTCTCATACGTGTTGATCCCTACTCATTTACAGCTCACGGCCAACCTTGGGTTAATCATGAATGGCTTGCTGAACTCATTTTTTATTTCACCTACCTCCATCTTGGAGATACCGGCCTTCTGTTTGGAAAACTCGTGATCGGCCTTGTCATCGCCGGACTACTTTATCGTCTTTGTGATTTAGGTAAAAACGACGCCATCGTTTATACATTTATTATTGTCCTTGCTATCGTGGTGATCTCACCCGGATTTATGGTTAGACCCCAACTATTCTCTTTTCTGTTTTTCACTCTATATCTAGGTATTTTTCATCTTTACTTCTTTAAAAAGAAAAACCTCCTTTTCCTTTTGCCGTGTATTATGGTTTTTTGGGTAAATTGTCACGGAGGATTTCTGATGGGCTGGATGTTTTTCTCTATTGTGGTGGTATGGAAGACAATTTCCCATTTCCTTTTTGGGGAAAAAGATGAGCCCGTCGGCGTCATATGGTTTTGGTTTCTGGTAACCAGTTTTTCGACTCTCATGAATCCCTATGGATATAAACTTATTGTTTTTCTTTATAAAACCTTGTCCACCCCACGACAAATCAGCGAGTGGAACCCCATACCCCTGATTCACATGTCCCATTTGCATTTAAAAGCAATGGCACTGTTGTTCTTCGTCGTGTTGTTTAAAAGGTTAAAATACGGAATAGGATGGGAGGGGGCTGCCATCGCAATGACCCTGGTCGCATCTTTTTCTCACCAACGCCACACGCCTTTTTTCGGAATCATAATTACCCCCTATTTGGCTGGGGGGTTATCAACCCTAAAATCTGATATTAAATCAAGAATGCCGCGTCTAACTCTTTCTAAAATATCACAGAACACCTTAGTCGTATTTCTGCTTTTACTGGTAATATATCAGGCCTTTTATGGAATTTCTAAGTATGTATTGGCAAATGGCAGAATTATTGTCGATGCTCAGATTTATCCTGAATCAGCAGTTAAGTTTTTAAAACAAAACTCCGTCAATGGAAATTTATTGCTCCCCATGGAGTGGGGGGAATACGCCATATGGAAACTGTACCCTGACTGCAAGGTCTCCATTGACGGGCGCTTCCGAACCGTTTATCCGGAATCGGTCATTAAAGATCATTTTGTCTCGGCCCTTGATTCAGAACGATGGACGGCCCTGATTGAAAAATATCCTGCCGACATTCTCTTAGCGAGACAAAACTCTTTTTTCCAAGAATTGGCTAAGCACAGCAATCAATGGCTGTATGTTTACTCAGATTATACTGCCATTCTTTTTTTAAAAAATAATAAAAGGAACCAAAGTTTTCTGCAAAGATTCCAAACTGGTCAATTTATTCGTCCAGGCCCTCCTTCCATTTACTTTCCGTAAACCTGGAAAGCGTTTCGTAAAAGTCTTTTTTTACCCGATACACCTTGGCATAATTGTCAATATCTAAGGCGTCTTCAATATATCCCGGTTGAGGTTTAAGTGCCTTTTGATAGAAAAATATGACCTCATCCAGTTCTTTTTTACGCATGTTTAACTTATCCAATTTATTGTGTAAATTAGTATCATCAGGATTAATCTGCATCGCTTCATACATATTTGCGACTGCCTTGTCGATTTTTCCTTTTATTGACACTGCCCTGTTAAGGTTTCTAGTAGCGCTAGCATCGTCAGGCTTTATTTTTTGTGCTTTTCGAAAATGAGCAATCGCTTCAATGATGTTTCCTTTTCGCATCAGAGCCAGTCCAAGGTTGTTGTGCGCATCTGCAAATTCAGGATCTAGCTGCAAAGCTTCGAGGTAATGCTCAATGGCTTGATCAAGATATCCCTGTGATGCAAAGACATTGCCCAGGTTGTTATGGGGTTCATGCCATGTAGGATCAATACGGAGTGCTTGAAAATAATGCTTAATCGCAGCGTTGATTTTTTTCTTTTTTGCCAGAGCAAGTCCAAGGTTATTGTTTGTCTCCGAAGACCCGGGATCGTTATGGAGGGCTTTCTTGTAATGATCAATGGCCTTATCAAATTTATCCTGAGAAAGTAAAACATTGCCTAGATTGTAATGCACGATATAATTGTTGCTTGTTATACGAAGGGCATGTTCATAGAGCGCGGTACTGTTGGTCCAGTATTTTACCTGTTTCCGGGAAATCGCGGATAGCGAGAGTAATGTAATCAGGATTAGTATTGTCGAGATCGTTTTAAAAGAACGTAGGTGTTTAAATTTATTTTGGTGATCCGCCCTGAATAACCATGCCAATATATCATTGGCACCCCAGGTGATAATGATAAACAAACCAATGAGCGGGATGTATGTGTATCTATCGGCCATTGCCTGTCGGCCGACTTGAACCAGTCCAATTGCCGGTATTAACGTCACAACATACCACCACCAGCCAACGAAGAGATAGAAACGTTTCTTCATTTGCCAAATAACCAAAAGAGAAATAGATGTGAGCAGGAGGCATGATCCTGCAATTTGCCATGTGGGGAACACTTGAGGATGTGGATAAAATACTGCCAGACTGAACGGCCAGGCCATCTTGCCAATATATAGTATATAGGAGACGAGGGCATTGGAAATTCTGGCGTTGAGTGGAAGTAAATCCAAAGAGCCTACAGCGCCCGCACTTTTTTGCGCCATAAAGGTTACTATACTCGATGCAACTGAAAGTATGAAGAGGGGTATTTTCTCTACGAGGATCGAAGATGGTATTTTTGGTGTCGACAACCGATGACCTTTAAATTTCAATCTGTTGAGTGGCCAATAATCCAGTAACAGAAGAACAAACGGTAGTGTTACCAACATTGGCTTTGCCATCAACCCCAAAGCAAAAAAGATACACACAATTATATATCGCCGTATATTCGGCTGATTTACGTAGTATATGTACTCCCATATGGTGAGCATGAAAAAAAAGGTGCTTAATACATCTTTACGCTCAGACACCCAGGCGACTGATTCCACGTGCAGGGGATGGAGGGCAAACAGACCGGCAACCAATCCGCTCCTCCAAGGCTTGCCGGTCATTTTCCATAAGATAAAAAACAACAATAGCGTGTTTGCCAAATGAAAAATTATATTGCTTATATGATGCCCGGAGGGGTTCATCCCAAACAGTTCAACATCAACCATATGAGACAACCATGTCAATGGATGCCAGTTGGCTGCGTAAGTGGTCGTAAAGGACCAGATGATGCTTTCTGAAGTCAGGCCGGCCTGAATGTGAGGATTTTTGTAGATATATTTAGGGTCATCAAAATTGACAAACTCATAATTTCTCACCGGGCCATACACGAACAATGTGGCGAAGATGAGAAATAAACCAATTACAAAATTTTGGCGAATGTTGAAAGTTGTCTCGAAATTCATAAATATGTCCTGTGTCGGTCGCCAAATGGCTGTCTGGCTTTTTTGGAATTTATCAAACTAAAAATGGAATCGCAAGGCCATAACAAGAAGCGGCTTCAAGAATTTAAGGGGTCTGGGTTTAAAGTGCACGTGGTGTGAATAAAAAGTTTCAACCTAAGGGTTGTATTTTTGCCCGACTTTGGTGTAAATGAGATGAAATATTGAAACCCGACATTAGGGTATTACTTATATATTTTATAGGCGAGCTCAATGACAAGAGAACCAAACCTAGCAACTTTTCCAACCGATTTTAATAAATGGGTTAACACACGGCTGTTTGATGTCATTCCTTTGGGAGTTGCCGTCATCGATAGAAAATATGATCTGGTCTATGCCAACGACACGTTTGAGCAGTTGTTCGGCTCCTGGAAGAACCGTAAATGTTACAGCGTATACAAAGGCAAAGACAGCATGTGCGCTTACTGTGAAAGTGCCGACACCTTTAAAGACGGGGTTTCCCGTGTCAATGAGGAGTCGGGATATGACAAGGACGGTCGATATATCAGCTATTTACAGCATTCGACCCCCATTGTTGATGAAAGTGGCCACATTCCCTATTTATTACATGTTTTCACCAACATAACCGAAGCCACTCAGATTCGAGATGAGCATCAGATCCTTTTTGATCAAGTCCCGTGTAATATTTTATTATTGGACAAGAACTTTCGTATCGTTAAGGTGAACAAACAACTCAAGGATTGGTTTGGAGACATAGAAGGCAAACACTGTTATGAAGCGCTCAAGGGCGTGGAAGATAAATGTGCCGATTGTACTGCCCGACAAACGTTTGCAGACGGTCAAATACAAACAGGGTATCACGTTTGGAAATCTAAAAAAGGAAAAACCTTCCATCTGCATGTGATTACCATTCCATTGAGACGGAAAGACGGCAGTTTTGATCTGGTATTGGAGATGGCCGTTGACGTTACTCAGACATTGAATCTGCAAGAGAGATTGAAATTCGCCAACACGTTTCTGGAAACCATCATTTCAACGTCCATGGACGGCATCTTCGCGGTGGACGATAAATGGAGAGTAACCATTTTCAACCCCTCGGCCCGTAAATTTTTTAAGGTCAGGGATAAGCAGGTGGTTTCAAGAGAAGAGCTTGTCGCCATGCTCCCCGAAGGGTTCTTGACCCAAGTATCTGAATGGCCCGGACACGTTTATCTTCCAGAAGCCGAAGTCAAAACAATTAAAGGCGAAGCATTTCCGGTGCGTTTGGTAGGTAATAAACTGATGGCCGAAGACGGTACCATCGGAATGGCCTTTTCAGTCCAGGATCTTCGTGAAATTAAACAGCTTGAGAAAGACAAAATTGAAGCCGAACGTCTGGCGGCAGTTGGGCATACGGTTGCCGGATTGTCTCATGGTATAAAAAATCTCATCACCGCTCTAGAGGGTGGGATGTATATGCTGAATTCCGGCCTGACCAAGGGAGATATAGAACGGATTCAAAAAGGCATGGAAATGTTGGTTCGAAATATCGAAAGAATTTCGATGTTTGTTAAAGCATTTTTGAGTTTTTCAAAAGGCCGTCAAATTCAAGCCAAAATTTGCGACCCGGCTCAAATTGCCAAGGAGGTGGTCGAATTATATTCGGTTAAGGCAGAAGAATTGGATATAAAGCTGAAAAACGAAACGATCGGCAATATCGACCCTGCTCCTATCGATTATGAAAGCATGCACGAATGTCTCACCAACCTGGTGGGCAACGCCATCGATGCTTGCCAGGTAAGCGATGGTCCCGGATGTTTGGTAACGGTTAAGACCTTTGAAGAGTACGGTACGATCATATATGAAGTGACCGACAACGGTTGTGGAATGGACTATGAGGTCAAGAAAAAAATATTTACTACCTTTTTTACCACCAAGGGATTGGGGGGCTTCGGGCTGGGGTTGCTCATGACCAAAAAAATTGTCCAGGAGCATGGCGGGAGGATCTATCTGGAATCCCGGCCTGGTGAAGGAACGACCTTCCGCATCAGCCTTCCACGAAGGCATTTGCCCAAAATAATCGAAAAAAAAGCCCCAAATTAAACGATACCTATATTGAAGATTTAGATGAGCAAAAATAAAAAAATTCTGATTATCGAGGATGAAAAGGATGTTTTAGCTTATTTTGAAGCCCTATTTCAGGACAATGGTTATGATACGGTTGTCGCTGAAGACGGTGTAAAAGGCTTTGAGCTGGCCAAGTCAGAAAAACCCGACCTGATTGCGCTCGATGTCACCATGCCTAAACAATCTGGACTAAAAACATATCGGTTGTATAAAAGAGATTCCGAACTGAAACATATTCCGGTTATCATCATTACCGCCGGGGACGATTCGTTTAAATTAATCTTCGATGAGCACATGGAAGTTGCACCTCCGGAAGGCATTTTCGACAAACCTTTTGATCCACACAAGCTACTAAAAGCAGTTGCAGAACTATTATCAAGTTAAAATAAAACCGCAGTGCTTCCCACTCCTTTAGAGTTGACATCTGAATTCCGAATAATATAATCTGATCCTAGGTTTAATTTCTGCGGATAAAGGAGATGGATAATGGCAATTGCCTTTAAAAAAAAGATTCTTGTGGTAGATGATGAACCGGATGTTCGTAACTTTTTGGCCGCTTGCTTGGAAGATGCCGGCTTTACAGTTGAGGTGGCTGTTGACGGCCTGGATGCACTTGAAAAGGTGGAGACGTTTTCACCTGATTTAATGACTCTCGATATGGTTATGCCGAAGATGTCCGGAATCAAGGTAATTCGTAGTTTAAGGAAAAATAAAAAGTGGGCCCAATTACCCATAATTGTCATCACCGCGCATGCCCGCGACGAAATGGGAAGTGATCAAATCAAAGAATTCAGTGCCCTGACATCGGGATTGCGACCAAGAATTACGTTAGATAAACCCATCTCTCCGACCAGTCTCGTTGAAACTGTTTGTAAGATTTTGAAAGTAAGGCCGGAAGCCTTGAAAGAGGCGGACGAAGATCTTATCGATGATCAAGAAAAGCTGGTAAAATTAATTCAAAAGACCGATCCAGATACCTTAAAGAAAATAAGTGAGATGTTGAAAAAGTCATAAAATGTAAAGTTCACCTAATTTGATTCTTGACTCCTGAATACCATCTGCTATAATACATTGTGGTATAGAAAATTTCTTCTCTGATAGAGACACCTGTCGCTTTCACAAGGTCCTGTTACATTTTTTGCTTATATTTTACTTTGTTCGAAAAATCCGTAAAAATAAGCGGTTTATTTTATGCCATTTTGTGGTAAATCTTTACGTAAGTATTTGTATTCGTTAACATTAAACAATAACATTGGTAAAGGAAGGTGCTTATGAAAAAAATTGTCATTTTGGGTTCGGGCCCCGGTGGGACGATGGTCGCCAACAAGCTGCGAATTGAATTAAGCGAACGCGAATGGCAGATATCCATCATCGACAAGGACCCGGTACACCACTATCAGCCTGGCTGGTTGTTTATTCCTTTTGGGATTTACAAACCGGAGGAATGCACAAAGCCTAAAGCTGACTTCATTTCCACTGGGGTCGAGTTTGTTTTGGACGAGGTTGTCAGCGTTGACCACGAGAAAAAGCAAGTCAAAACAAAAAAGAGCCAGTACGATTACGACTGGTTGGTCATCGCTACGGGTTGCAGGGTTGTGCCGGAAGAAATTGACGGCATGATGGATGACTGGTTAGGTGACGTTCACACCTATTACACCATAGAAGGTGCTATGGCACTTTTTGAGAGATGGAAGTACTTTGACAAGGGAAGGGTGGTTCTCAATATAGCTGAAATGCCGATCAAATGTCCTGTTGCACCTTTGGAGTTTGTCTATCTCGCAGACTGGTTTTTCACCCACAATGGGGTACGGGACAATGTCGAAATAAATTTGGTTACCCCACTAGACGGCGCATTCACAAAGCCTGTTTCCTCCAAAGTTTTAGGCGACGTATGCGACCAAAAGAACATCAAGATCATTCCGGACTGGTCCATCGATAATGTGGATGCCAGCAAAAAGACGATTGAATCGGTGACGGGTGATCAGGTTCCCTACGACCTCCTCATAGCCATTCCGCCGCATTTTGGTGCCCAAGTGCTCATGGACAGCGGTATCGGTGACCCCACGGGCTTCGTCATCACCAATAAGGGAACCTTGCAGGCCGAAGGGTACGAAAATATGTATGTTATCGGTGACGCAACCAATGTGCCCACTTCCAAGTCCGGTGCAGTTGCCCACTATGAGTCTGACGTTGTGGTGGAGAACATCATCCGTGAAATAGCAGGTCAGAAGCCAAGGCCCGATTATGATGGACATTCCACGTGATTTATCGTCTCGAGCCATGGTATGGCTTATCTGATCGATTTTGACTATGACACGGAACCTCTCCCCGGGAAGTTCCCTTTTCCTGGTCTGGGCCCCTTTTCTCTTCTAGGGGAAAGCCAAATGAACTATATTGGGAAAATGATGTTCAAATGGGTTTACTGGAACATGATGTTGAAGGGTTTGGAGTTACCGTTGGAAACCCAATTCAACATGGCTGGCAAAATGCGCCAGAGCATCTAATAAAGGAGGCGCTATGACAAATGAAGAATTGATCTTAGAACGACTGGATCGAATTGAAAGCCAGATTGCTCCCCTGGCGGATTCTGCCAGAGGTTTGAAAGAACTAAAAGATGACCTAATGATTATCTCTCATCCAGCCTCCTCGATGTTGATTAAACATTTAGAGGAGGTAGAATCTAGTTTTCAGTTGGAAGATTTGACGGTGTTGACAAAGCGGTTTCTTAGAAGCGTTAAGAACATCACCTATGCGCTGGAACAATTGGAAAACATTATTGACTTTGTAAAAACATCTGAACCAATGTTGAGGACGATGATACCCCAGTTCATCAAATATCTGGATGATTTGGAGCAAAAAGGCGTTTTCCGCATTCTTGGCGCAACGCTGAATATTCGGGCCAAGATCGCAGACGCCTACTTGCCCGAGGATATTGATCAGATCGGTGATGGCTTGGTCGCCTTGCTCGGTTTGGCTCAAAAGATTACCGATCCTCAGGCTATAGCGGTTTTGGAGAAATTCGCTGAACTGCCGTCAAATATAGATCTGGAAAAAAGTAAAGACATCGGTCCTTTTGGACTTTTTTCGGCCTGTTCCGGAAAGGAAGCCAAACAAGGATTGGGTGTTTTGCTGGAGTTAACCAAGGCGATGGGCAGCCTTAAGGCCACGTTACCGCTATCTGCGCCTGTTGAGACAGGAGCCCCATCTGAATAACGAAAAACCTTAAAAAAATGAGGCCGTAACTGCCTACCAGACAGATACGGCCTTTTTTTGAGAGCCAATCCAATAATCCCGCCAAAAAATATCATTACCATAATCATCCACGTCTTTACCACTTTTTCGATAACCGGTTTAATCACGGAAAAGTCTAACCTCTTTTATTTTATTATTAATCTTTGTTTGAAAACTACGGCAGCCGCTGCGAAATCTTGATTTTTTAAAGTAATTATGCATATATAATGCAGCCTGAATGTAACTCGGCTCTGAAATTTTGTGCCCGCCTGTATCTGATATACCATAACTCGACGATAATACTAATCCATCACTACGTTTGAGCAAATGATAGGCCAGAGGGTTTACTCAATCGCTGCTGGATACGAAGACTACAACGATGCTGTCCATCTGAGGATTGACCCGGCATTGAATCTTGTCTCTGATAAGGGACACCATACCGGGATATGGTTGACTGTAAGCACTTAGGTGGCATGTCGATAAATATTCTTGCAAATATCGGACAAGAGAGGTATTTTCAAATTTCAGTTGTAAATGGAGTTTTCGCTGGGCTTTGAGTTGGAAAGGCGATTTTTTAGGGAACCCCAATCCATTTAGCAACTTGAAATCAAGGTAAGGCTATCAAAATTGGCAGAAGACCACGGGCGTGAGCCCGTGGGTGAATATCAAAGCTAAAATTGGCAAATTCCTTTTTAAAGTGCCACGGGCGTAAGCCCGTGGGTATCTACTGAAAACGGTTTTTAGGCTTGCGGAACTACCTTTTGGAGGCGGTTGCCGCATAATTCAGATTAACATCAACAAGAGGTTTGCTCACAAAAACAGAAACAAAAGGAGAATTCGTATGAGAACAACTAAATATGCGATAGCATTCATGATACTGCTGTCCCTTGTTTCAGGTCCTGTTCTGGCCCAAGAGATGATTATCTACCCAGCCAAAAATCAAAGCCAGGAGCAAATGGATAAGGACAAGTTCGAGTGTTATAATTGGGCCAAAAAGCAAACCAATTTTGATCCCATGGAGGTGCCCAAAGCAACTAAGCCGCCGCCCAAACAAGAGGCTAAACAAGGTGGCGTCGTCCGAGGCGGTGCTCGGGGCGCAGTGGTTGGCGTCGCTGTCGGTGCCATCGCCGGTGATGCAGGCAAAGGTGCCGCAATAGGGGCCGCTTCCGGTGCCCTTTTCGGTGGCATGCGGCGACAGGGTCAGAAACGACAACAAGAGCAAGCGGAACAGCAATGGGCCCAGGAGCAGGCAGCTCAATACCAGCAAAGGCGTAATAATTATAATCGCGCTTATGGCGCATGTCTTGAAGGTCGGGGGTACACAATAAAGTAATGATAATGGGAGGAACAATGAAAAAATGGCATGGGCTAATCTTAACTTTGTTTTTGGTCGGCTTAACCCCTCTTCTGGTTTCAGCCGGTGACTTCGACGGATCTGTTCCGTTAATCTGTGCCGTGGTTGAAACCATCGAATGCGGGGAAAATGGCAATTGTCAAAATGGGACGGCCGACAGCATTAATATCCCGCAGTTTCTTAAAGTTAACTTCAAATCCAAGACCATTACCGGAAAGAACGCAGAGGGAGAAGTCAGAACCACTGAAATCGAAAACATGGAGCGTAGCGACGGCAAGCTGATACTCCAGGGGACCCAAACTAGCAAGGGGTGGAGTATGGTGATCGATGAGGCTAATGGGAAGATGGTGTTAACGGCCTCCGGCGACCAAGAAGGATTTATTGTATTCGGAGCGTGTACACCAAAATAGGCGCTTTTCCGGTTTACTCGGATAAGGATATAAAACTATAAATTTTAATTCCCCGAAAAGTGTCTTTGCCTAGCAAAGCTTATACTCTTTTTCAATAATTATACCATCTTTGTATGCTTTATCGAGATCAATTAATTCTTGACCTATTGTCGACTGTCGAGCCCAACAAGGAAGCCTTGCTTGTGATGAGTATTGGCCGGTAAAGATGTTGCCCCTCGCCAAGCTGCTGATGAATTGACGCGTACCCTAGAAAAGGGATACGGAGCCAAGCCTTCCCACTCCAGGGACATCAAAATTGGACCATACCCGGGGCATCTGGTGATATAAACAGACAATAGCGGTAGGGAACCGATGCATATCCATTTTTTGTGGTTTGCCTACCGCGGTTTGCTTTATCAGTATGTAGGGCTAGGCCCGGAGCGTCTACGTCCCACCTTGCGCGATGGTGCCCTCAGTTTCAGGCCGCTTATGGATGCAGAAAGGTCCGGCATCAAAGAAATGCGATTGCGGGTCGTTCCAGCCAAAGACGGCGAAACATTTTCTCAGCTGTCCGTTCGCGAACACAATGCAGTGAAAATGGAATACACCGCGGTTCTCAATGGTATCGATGCTAGCAAACCGCTGCGGGCGGGACAATTGGTCAAGATTGCAGTGCTCAAACCGTATAGCGGCCCGACCTATAACCCTTAAACCTTATATTCCCCTAACTGTTTGGGAAAAAACTGCTGAAAATTTCTCGCTGTTTTTTTGACCATATATTGTATAGTCGTTATTATTCCAAATATTTTGGAATTTTCCTTCGACCATGAAAATATAAGGCTCGAAAATTCAAGGTTTCGAAACTAAATCAAAACTTTTTAACCAGGGGACCCAAATCCATATCTTGTACTCCTTGCATGAATTAATCATTAAAATATCTCCATCTTGCAATCAACAATTGACTAATGTACGATACCCTCAAATATTGAATAACCCAATTAAATACTGATATAATAATGAATGACCCCGCAGCAAACTGCGGGGAATTATCAAGTTAACCAGATCAACGAAACCATACTACAGAAGTTGCTCAATGAAGCTCAAGCTTAAGCATAAAATATTATTGCTCTATATCGGTGTCAGCATAGGTATTTTGATTCTGATCGGAACCTTACTATCATCGACGCTGCGAAATAATATCATCACCGCAATTTCGAAGAACTATGGTGAGCAACTTGCTCACATTGATTTCGTGCTGACCAGCTTCTTAGATAATATGGAGAATGATTTAGAAGCAATTGCCCTAAACGAGCGGGTTCGTTCTAAGAATGATAAAGACTTTACCAATTTTATTAATGCTGATGAAGCCACCTTTCAATATAGCATTGGCAGTCTTGAGCGGCAGATAATAACCATATTCAACAGATACCGGATGACTCATCCATATGTCCATTCAGTATTCATGGGTCGTGAGAACGGAAGCTTTGTACGATCTCACAAACGAGCCAGGCCCACCCGCTATGACCCCAGGGCCAGACCCTGGTATGTCCTGGGCAAGGAGAATCCCGGCAAGATAAAAAGAACGCCGCCATTTCGATCGGTAACAACGCCTGACGTGAGTATAAGTTTTGTGAAAGCGCTTGTTGGTATTGAAGGCAACTTTTACGGTGTACTCGGCGTTGCTATTACCCTAGAAGATCTGGCGGAATATATCGCAAACGTCGAACTGGATTATGGCGGTTTCATAGAACTATTTGATGAACATGGAACCGTACTGGCAAGCCGTGATAAATCCTTGCTGTTCAAGGATTTAACTACTATTGATGCCAAGCTTGCCAAGGAAATTTTCAACAAAAATGAAGGGCGTTCTGTTTTCGAAAAAGATTCAAAAGAGATGTATGCTTTTTTTTACACATCTCCGATCCTGGGGTGGAAATTTGCAGCCATTGTTCCCGTGGCAGAAATTGAAAAAGCAATCTGGCATATCAATTTCAAAATTCTATTTTCTCTCTTTATCGCACTTCTACTTCTCAGTGTGCTTACCCTTTTAGGTTTAAAGCACTTTGTCATCAAACCGTTAAAGAAACTCGATGACGGCGCTACTTTTATTACTCAGACATGTAATCTGGAACACCATATTGAAATACAATCGAG
>CALANC010000460.1 GCA_937925895.1 uncultured Desulfobacterales bacterium | reverse complement strand
CAAAACCAGCTGCTGACAAGGCTGAAACATAATGAAAAAGCCAGACATTTCTAAACTTAAAGAACAGATCGAAAAGCTCCTGGGTAAGATAGAAACACTGTCTCTACTCTACAGAGTATTGATATTTTTAGGAATTGTTGTCATCATTGTTGGCCCCTTTGTTCAATTTTTCTATTTGCCCAAAAAGAGACAAATAGATGATCTTTCAAAGGAATACGAAGCTGTGGAGCTGAGGCTTGTAACTGCTATAGCGAAAGCAAAACAAATTAAACATTTCGAAAATAAAATGAAAAAGGCAGAAACAGAATTCAAAATGGTCAAAAAAAAGCTTCCCGAAAAAAAGGAAATACCTTCACTTTTGGCCAATATTTCTCAATCCGGTCAGGATGCAGGTCTGGAATTTGTTCTGTTTCGACCAAAACCCGAACAAATAAAAGATTTTTATACTGAAATCCCTGTATCTATAAACGTTACGGGAAATTATCACCATGTTGCAGTTTTCTTTGACAAGGTCTCAAGGCTATCTAGAATTGTCAATATTGATGACATTAAAATGACACCGGGCAAGGATAGCAAGTTAAACACATCGTGTGTTGCCATCACGTACAGGTTTGTAGAAAAAAAGCCTGATCAGGCTTCAAAACCGGCAAACCAATAAAGAGCACCGAAAAGAAACCATAAATTATGGATAACCGACTTAATGTAATACGTAGTATCGTCTGTTTTATTTGTTTCTTTTTCATTTTATGGGGCTGCGAAAGGCAGGCTGAACCCCCGCAACAATCCAAGAGGGTCACGAAAAAGATCGTTGTCGACGATAAAGAGGCGCCAAAACCTCAAGCACCCAAAACAATTGAGGTCACCGAACCCGGGTCCCCAAAAGAGCCTGTTAAACCGGAATCGAAGATTGCGCTTCAAATTGTAGATGACAAACCCTCTGCACCAGACAAAACACCCGTTGCTTCAGTTCCAACAACAGCTCGAAGCGTCACGACATTCGAAACAACAGACGTTTACAACCCGCTAGGGAAACTCGATCCCTTTACCCCCTTGTTTCAGGCAAGCCGCATTTCCACGACGGTTCAAAAGAAAAAAGAGATGAGAAGAATCCCTCGTACGCCTCTTGAAAAAGTCAGCTTGAGCCAACTAAAACTTGTAGCAGTAATACTTTCCAAAAGTGGAAACAAAGCTTTGGTAAAAGAGTCTTCCGGAAAAGGGTATATTATCAAAAAAGGAGCATATATCGGTCTTCGTTCAGGCAAAATCGTAGAGATATTAAAAGACAGGATCATTGTTGAAGAAGAGACAGAAGATATCTATGGGAAAACCTCGATCTCTAAGAGAACACTTCAACTTCAGAAACCTCCTGGAGAATAACATGAACTTTAAAATGAAAAAAATGTCAAAAAACAGCGCCATAATTTTCTTTTTTGTAACATCGCTGTTGCTCTTCACAGGGTGTGCCTCCAAAACCATGTCAGTTAAAGAGCCGGACAAAGGACCGGTTGAGCCTTCGGCATCTAAACTTATTACTGACATAAGCACCACAGAGGATTCTGACTCAAGCATCGTGTGGATTAAAGGGAATCGGCTTCTGACTTATACTTCGGTTAAGCAACCCTTTCCAGCCGGAGTGCTTCTTTACTTTCCCGAAACTGCACTTGACAATATCGAAACGGCATACCAGCCGACCAGTGATGTTGTTTCATCCATTAACGCCACCGAACTAACAGAAAAAGGACATACTTCACGCATTGAAATATTGTTAAAAAATGACATCCCTTACGAAGTAACCCGTGAAGATATGGGCCTTAAGATATCATTCAAAAAGACAGCCGCAATTCAAGCACCAGTCGCTCAGGAAGTGGCAAAAGAAGAAAAACCGGTCCAGCCTGAACAAGGAGAACTGATTGCAAAAGCGTCTGTAAATAAAAATCCGGAAAATGAAAACCCTGAACCTCAAGTGAAAAATGACAGGCCTGCTTGGGTTGATCGAATCGATTTTTCAAGCGAAGACGATGGCAAATCGACGATAATTATCGGAACAACCGCACCCATCCAATACAGTATAAAAAAGATCAATGATAAAAAACTATTGCTGAATATAAATAATTCCAAACTGCCCGGTTATCGTCAACGACCTTTAATTACCACTCGCTTTCAGAGCGCCGTCGACCGTATAACACCATTCGAAACACCTTCCATGAAAGATACCTCGTTGGTTGCCATCGAATTACGGGAATCCGTCCCCTATTATGTCGAACAAACAGACAATCTTATACTGATTCATTTCGAGGCATCTTCCATACCCCCAAAACCTTTCGACGATGCCAAACTTCCGCCCTGGAAAAAAGTAATGAAACAGATGGTTGCTGAAACGGAAGAAGCGGTAAAACCCGTCAAAGAAAAAATGCCCGGGGTTCCAACGGGAAAATTTACCGGTGAAAAGATAGCGCTTAATTTTTTTGAAACGGATATTAAGAACGTTTTTCGTATTCTAATGGATGTGAGTGGAAAAAATTTTGTAATTGACAAGGATGTGTCCGGACAAGTCACCCTGACCCTCGACAAGCCGGTACCTTGGGATCAAGTGCTTGATTTAATTATAAAAATGAACCAGTTGGGCATGATTTATGAAGGTGATATTGTACGGATCCTAACCCTTAAGACACTCAAAGCCGAAGAAAGGGCTGAAAAGGCCTCAAAGGCAGAAAAGATTAAGCTCCAGGCCGAGGAACAGTCCCTCGAACCACTGGTTACCGAATATATCCCCATTAGTTATGCAGATGCGTCCGCCGATGTTTTACCTCACATTGTGCTGACAGCGAGAGGCAAAATTACCGTAGACCAGCGAAACAACCAAATCATTATAACAGATGTGGCAGAACAAATAGAAAAGGCCAAAGAAATCGTCAAACAGATCGATCAGGTAACCCCACAGGTAATCATTGAAGCCAGGATCGTGGAAGCCACGAAATCTTATACCAGGGATTTAGGAACCGAGTGGGCAATAACCGCAGGACCGATTGATATTAATGGTGATGATCTAACGCTTGACCTGAGTGCAACCAATCCGCCCGCATCGACCCTCGGACAAATCGGGGTTCAATTTACCAGAATAACCGACACCGCATGGTCTTTGGTAGACTTGAGGCTGATGGCGTCGGAATCCGACGGCCTGTTAAAAATCATTTCCGCCCCAAAAATATTAACCTTAGACAACACCGCAGCATCGATCAAACAGGGGTTGGCATATCCATATTCAAAACTGGATGCAGACGGCAACACTACCGTCGAATTTAAAGACATCGCCCTGGAGCTTCAGGTGACACCGCATATCACCCCGGATAATCGCGTTTCTATGAAAATTACTGTTAAAAATAATGAAATTGGCGCTGTCATCGCCGGAGAGGTTTCGTTTACCACAAAAGAAGCCAATACCGAACTTTTGGTCGATGACGGCGATACAGTCATCATTGGCGGTATCAGAAAAACGAGAAAAAGTGAGGGGGAAAGCGGCCTCCCGGGATTAAAGAACATTCCCCTTCTGGGCTGGTTGTTTAAAAGCCAATCAAAAGTGGACGATATGGAAGAACTGTTGATTTTTATTACCCCGCAAATCGTCAAACTCGAACAACACGCCATGGGATTCTAGCGCCTACTGGGGTGGTTCTCCAAAAACTGCATTGGACATGAAAAAACGTCCTTCTGTTGCAGGTGCACAGGAGGACTCTTTTTTTGGACTTACCATATATTTTTTATTAGGTTAGCCTCTTTTTCCGCTTCTCTGGCAAGAGCGGTGTCGGGAACGAGCGTAAGGATTTTATTATAGGCGTTAAGTGCTTTTTTGTAATCATGTGATAACGTATAGGTTTTGCCAAGATAAAAATATAAAGGTGCATAACGCGGATAGTATTTTACTGCTCTTTCGAGTGTTACGACAGCTTCTGAAATTTTCCCCATGGCAATATAAACGAGGCCGAGACCCTGCAACGCATTGATAAATTTCGGCTCAACTTTGAGGGCATCCCGGTAGAATTTTTCAGCAAGAGGATACTCTTTTTTGTTGTAGTAAGCCCACCCGATGTTTGAAAGGGGTAAATGAGGGGTGGCATATAAAATGTTCCCGGATACTTCTTCGAAATACTGGATGGCCGTATCCCATTCCTTCTTATCGAGATATACCGTCCCCAAAGCATTCTTGGCGGAAGCGTAATCCGGTTTCATCTCAATCGCTTTTTCAAAGTGCTTGACGGCAAGGTCGGGCTTTTTCTTGGCTTTGTAAGTAAGACCCAGACCATAGTGAAGATAGGGATCCTTAGAATAAAGTTTTTCTGCTTTGAGAAACTCCCTTAAGGCTGAAGTATAGTCCCCTTTTTTGTAATACTCTTCTCCAAGGTTTCTATTCGCCTCTTCCTGTTGTCGTCGCAATTCCAAATTTGCTGAACAGGACACCAATGCGACACTCAAAACGATAAATGCTATCCGGCTAAACCGATTTATTTTCATTTTTTCCTCGAATATCTATTTCTTTCAACCGATTACAAGTAATAACATCACCTGGTGTTTTATGCAGGTTTCAGGTCATATCCCTCATTTGACCTTATCATAACGATCTTTATCCCCTTATCTGCCAGAAAATTAATTAACCCGTCATGAAGAGGAACAAGTGAGAGAAGAACCTTGGATTCACCTTCTCCGGTAATGATATAACCGGGTATGCGCAAAGTGGTATTATGACGAGCCGGTCTGCTTGCTGCTAAAAAGGCTGGACTGTCTGAATAGGGCAGGCCAAGTGCGCTAATTAATTTTTCTATTATAGCGGGAAAATTATCTCCTTTTGTGAGCTGAATAATGTTGAACCCGGTTTTTTCTATGGCCGTGACCGAATCACCATAAAGCTCTCCAAAGTCAATCAAAAATTGGAGCCCTTCACTTTTTACGAGAAGATTGGACACGGTTTGGACTTGAATGCCTGCATAGGGAAATGAGATGTCGACATTGGGTGTATAGTGAAAACCCAAAGCAGTCGTCAGTTTGTCCACAAAAACCCTGCGATCTGAGGTGTCAATACGAATAACATCTTCAAGGATTAATTTGTATTGCGGCTCATCAACGTTTTGGGGGATAGTAACTCTATCTTTGAGTATCTCTTTGATGATAATATTATTTTGATCCAGGTAGTGTGCAATGGACGGCGACGTGCGTTCCCGGGGACTATCAATAAGCGTTATACAATGATGTCTCAGGGTGTTCCCTTCATCAGCAAACGTGTCAATAATCCAATTTCCCCGGACTTCGACTCCCACGCCATGATCTGAAAATGACACCCTTTTCTTGGTCACATATTTCCCCTCAGATCCGAATATTGCTCTCAATATTTTTTCCACCGGGTCATTGGGTGAAGTTCGAACAATATTCGCATGGTCCCAGAAAGATTGGATCATACGGATTTCAGCTGTTTGATTATCGTAATCCAGGGGAAAAAAAATACGGTTGCCATTTGTTAACTCTAAAAAAGGTAGGGTGGAAAGGTCGATTGCAAAATCTTCCTGGCCTGCTCTCGGAAGGTAATACGTACCTGTATTCACAAGTTTGGCATCCAAAGCCGATGCAATTATATCTAGAGGAGCGTTCGGGTGCTTTCCTCTGGTTGCCGAAACAAAAAACTCCGGTTCCGCCTCATGGATCCGGGCCCAACTCCCGGCACCTGTTTCTGGGGTATTACTATCTAAACCAGCAAAAAATGATAAATCCTGTGGCCGGCTTTGAATGGTGGGATCAGGAATGAGTACCATCTGGCCGGAATAAATACGATCCAGATCTTCGACATCCGGATTGTAGAGCCTGAACAGTTTTATGCCTTGCTCGTATGATTCTGTGCCGAATGCACCGAACCTTTTGGCAATAAGCACGGATATGCTATCACCGTTTTTGACTTTGTATTTCGCCGAGTGCAACTTTTGAGTTTCGGCCGGCTTTGAAGTGGTGACAAACGGAATCGTAACAGCCTCGGTTAATTCTTCCAGCGGTTTCTTCCGGCTCAATTTCTTTAAAGGAATAAGAACCTGCTGCCCCGGACGAATTCTGTTAATGTCACGTATGTGTGGATTGATCCGTCTGAATATCCTCAGAAATTCCGGGAAATCGTCGTGAGCAATTTCTCCTCTTTGCCTGAACAGCTTGTAGACCCAGTCATTTTTTTTAACGACATAAGGATCACACAATATGTCCCAACCCCGGTCATATCGTAGGGTGTAATTTTTATACAAAAAAGTGCTCGATGAAGCACGGTTAGAAACAAGGATGACAAAAACGATCACCACCAAAAAGCCGAGTGTAAAAGGGGCTCTTTTGTGCTTCATAATTTTTCCACCTTCTTTAGTCCTAAATCCTTGGCGATCTCTTCGGATATCCGTTTGACAAATTCTTCAAAATCTTTTCCGTGCAAGGGTCTGCCAGAAGCCGGAATTTTTTTAAGATCTTTTGGATGAACATAAACAGGTGTATTTATAAAATCCGGGTCCGGAGAAATTTGGTACTCCTTTGGAAAATTCTGGGCAAAATACATTTCCTGAAAACCCGAAAATTTAATGGCATGTGCAGTTGAATCGACTACGGCAATATCATTATTTCCTATTATTTTTCGGTTCCGGGCCTCAATCAAGCCGGCAAGGGACTCCCCGCCATGGGTACAGGCAATATGTCCATTCCTGTTTGCTAAAATCTGACAGTCCATAATAAGCTGTTCTTCTACCTCAACAAAAAAGACGTTCTGCCGAGCTGAAATTTTGTTGTAAAGTTCCACCAAGTGAATCACCCTGGGCATCGACACCGGATTTCCGATCATCGCTGCTTGGGCCACGCTTGGTTTCACAGTAATCGGAACAAATTCTCTTTTTCCGGCATCAGCTTCAGAATAATAGCGACATACAGGGTTGGCGTGGGTTGACTGGACACCCAATATTTTAGGCAACGATTCTATGATACCTGTTTCAAAGAACTTTATAAATCCGCTTATCACGGCTGTAATATTACCGGCGTTGCCAATAGGTACCACGATGACTTTGTTTTCCAGGTCATATTCAAGGTCCTGAGCGATTTCATATGAATATGACTCCTGTCCGAGAATCCGCCATGCATTTTTGGAATTTAAAAGGGCGACATTGTAATTTTCTGAAAGTGCTTCAACAATCTTCATACAATCGTCGAACACGCCGGGAATTTCAAATACAGCAGCTCCGCTCCCCAGAGGTTGGGAGAGCTGTTGAGGCGTCACCTTTTTGTGTGGAAGCAGCACTGCAGATTTGACGTGCGGCTGAAGAAAGGAAGCATACAGGGCAGCAGATGCAGAAGTATCTCCCGTAGAAGCACAAATGGCCAGCACATCCGATACATACCCCCTTTTCACCAGAAAATTGATGTAACTCAGAGCACTTGCCATTCCCCTGTCTTTAAACGAAGCGCTCGGATTCTGGCCGTCATTCTTAAAATAGAACCTTACCCCTACCTCTTTTTGCAAGAAATCATTTGCCTCAACAATAGGCGTGTGCCCCTCCCCCAGATAGATCACTTCATCAAGGGGAATGGTCGGTCCTATAAATTCATGATATCGGTAAATACCCTTCAGACCGGGAATTGACAGCATTTTCCGATAATCGAAAATCTTTTGCCATAACCTGCCTGAAATCTTCTTTAAACGATCAAAATTGCGGTCGAAAATCAGAAGAACGCCACCGCAATCAGAGCAAGTGTAAAGCAAATTTTCAATGCCGTATTCTCGATCACAGCCAAGGCATCGGTAAATTAACTCCCCTTCATGGCTTGGAATAATAAAGGGTTGAATTTCTTCAGGAAAATCTTCTAGTCGCACTATCCTATTTTCTCCATTCCACCCAGGTAGGGTCTCAGTGCTTTAGGAATATGAACCGATCCGCCGG
>CALANC010000459.1 GCA_937925895.1 uncultured Desulfobacterales bacterium | reverse complement strand
AAAGTTGTCATGCCCCTAAAAAATGTTCTTCAAGTTCACAACGATTATTTCGTTCTTCACTTGACTGGTGAGGCGTTCCCTCCGTAAAAAATACTTGAGCACATGAAAAAAGTTGCTCAACTATGCAAAAACAAAATTCTTCGTGGAGGGATAATATTCCGAAATAATAAAGCCAAGCAAAAAGCAACAATTCTCAACTTTTCGAATGCAGTGAATTTTTAGAGAGCCAACAACTGTCAGGATAAAAGTTCGCATTGGTCTTCCCAAGGGACTTTCAGGTCGATAAAATTGATTTTCTTGAAACTACATCTGTAAACAGAGGTCTTACTCTTAAGAGGTTCGATACTTACGAGGATGCAGTAAAGCGGGTTTCTGGAAAAGAATTGTCCCAAATTTGAACATAAACCATCAAAACACGTAAAACATAACGCCCTAGCTACCTTCGAGATGAACGCCACATAACATTCCATTTTTTTTAGGGCTCCAGAGTCAATGAACATAAGCACTCAAGGTAATAAACTAACGTGAATAATATCAAGAAGATGCTTGACCTTACTAAAGAAGATTTCAGGAAAATCATTAATTCTGCACCAGCAGTCACCTATGTAGCCAAAGCATACGGAGACTTTGGGGCTAAATTTGTTAGCAGCAACATTATAGAACGTTGCGGCTATACAGTGCAGGAGTGTTTGGATAACCCAAATTTCTGGAGAGACTGCCTACATCCAGATGAGAAAGAAAATATACTTGCAGGATTCCAAGATATTTTTCAAAGTGGAAAACATAAACATGAGTATCGTTTTCGCAAAAAAGATGGAACATACATTTGGATACTTGATGAAGTTCAACTAACTTATGATGATGAAGGTAATCCCAATGAAATTATTGGTTCATGGTTAGATATTAGTGAACAAAAAAAACTAGAAGCAATACTGATTGAAAACGAAGGTAAAATACGCAAATCAGATGAATTAAAAAGTAATTTTATCTCGATAGCCGCCCATGAACTTAATACCCCCCTCACAAGCATTATAGGCTATGCAGAACTCTTGTCTGACGTTGATATGAACCGTAATTTGTCCCAGAAGCATAAGGAAGATTTTCTTCAAGAAATTGTCGAAAATTGTGAGTTACTAGCCAAAAATATAGATGATTTGCTTGATGTCAGTCTCATAGAGTCTGGCAAGAGGATACCCTTAAAAAAGAAAGAAACTGAATTAGAACACGTCGTTTCAAAAATAGTCAGACGATACGAGATGAGATCAAAACATAAATTTGTAGTAAACTTTGAGAAAAATTTCCCAAAATTTGTGAACATTGACCAGCACAGAATGAACCAAATACTAGAAAATCTTTTGAGCAATGCAGAGAAATACTCACCTACTAATAGTTTGATCCGTATCATTGTGGCTGAAGAAGGTAATCATTTCTCCATCAAGGTTATTGACCAAGGTATTGGCATGTCGCCAGAGGTAGTATCACGTATTTACGATAAGTTTTACCGAGCTGATGAATCCGATACTTCTGTGAGTGGACTTGGCTTAGGCATGAGCATTGTTCAGCAAATTGTAATTGATCATGGTGGAAATATAACCGTTGATAGCACCGAAGGAGAAGGCACCTCTGTGTCGTTAAAAATTCCTGTCAATTAGACAAGTCTACTTATGAACCAAGAGAGGTAAGTTCTTTTAGATTTCCTGTTAGTCACGACTTCCGAAAAGAAAAACGACTTATTATTGATAGCTGTATTCAGTAAATCTTTTAATCCGCATAAGGATGGTCGCCAGGAGCAATTCTTGGTGGCCCTTTTTATTTACCGGGGTTTCAGAAAAGTGCTTGCGATCTACCAAATCTTCGTACCAAAATTAGTTAGGAGCAGAACTTTTAGGACTATCTTTTTGGCTCTTTCCTCACCACTTCCTCAACAGCAGTAACTAAAATTCCTAAGATTTATCTTGCAAACATTGACCGGTTTAGCTATGCTTAATATATATATATGAATAGTAAACTTAAGCAGGGAGAGTTTAGAAAATGAATCTTTCACTATTCTCATCCAACTGGAACCCTTATCTCGCCGGCGCCCTGGTTGGAATTCTAGCTGTCTTATCTGTGGTTGTGACGACTCTTTTAATCGATAAACCCAAGTACCTCGGGGCATCTACCTCATTCGTTCGGGCAAGTGGCTTGGTGGAGCAATCGGTTTCCCCGGAACATGTTTCGGAAAATACTTACTTCCAAAAAACCAAGATCAAAATAGACTGGCAGATGATGTTTGTGGTCGGCATCTTTGGTGGGGCTTTTTTGGCATCACAGCTCGGTCGATCTGCCAAGATGGAAACGGTTCCACCAATTTGGGAAAAGCGATTTGGAGCAAGCCCTGTGAGGCGAGCTGTTGGAGCGTTCATTGGTGGAGTGATCCTTCTATTCGGTGCACGTTTGGCAGGAGGTTGCCCCAGCGGACATGGCCTATCAGGGAACATGCAATTGGCTGTGAGCGGTCTCCTTGCTTTGGTCTTTTTTATGGCAGGCGGCATTCTAGCGGCGCATTTGATTTACGGTAAGGGAGGAAAGTGATGGAACAAGTCATCGGGCTAATTGTGGGATTGTTCTTTGGTTTCCTGCTACAAAAAGGTGAAGTCCTACGATTTGAACGCCAGGTCGGCTTCATGCTTTTAAATGATATGACTATTATCAAGTTCATGATGTCGGCTGTTCTCGTCGGCATGGTTGGTATCTACGCCTGCAACGCGATCGGTCTGATCAGCCTAAGCATCAAAGCAACCAATGTTGCCGCCATTGTGGTTGGCGGACTATTGTTTGGAATCGGATGGGCGATCGCTGGATACTGCCCTGGAACTTCGGTTGGAGCATTGGCGGAAGGTCGAATTCACGCTTTTTGGGCTATTCTTGGGATGTTGACCGGAGCAGCTCTTTACGCAGAGGCATACCCTCTTATGAAACAG
This sequence comes from uncultured Desulfobacterales bacterium, assembly GCA_937925895.1. GTDB lineage: Bacteria > Desulfobacterota > Desulfobacteria > Desulfobacterales > UBA11574 > CALANC01. Next base: position 1,113 of record CALANC010000459.1, on the reverse strand, counting down.
ACGCTGCTAGTTTGGGGCAATTTTGGAAAGCTCACACTCCCGCAAGTTTTTGTGCTTTCACCCTGGTTAGTTATCATTACCTTTATCATAATCGGACTGGCCTTGTTCGCTTGGTTCGAAAAGAAAGGTATATAGCAATTTATTATAGAAGCTCACCGTCATTAAGATAAAGAAATGGCCCGTCCTTCCTGGATGGGCCATTCCTATATTGCAGGGGTAGTAATAATTTCGAGTTTCTGTCAATTTTCCACACCCTCCAAACAATGTGAGAAGATAAATAAGAATTACATCTCTTTGATCTTGCCATTCGATTGCTATAGATTGGCAGTGTCTTATCTTGCAGTATATTCAGGACACGGGGAAAAATGGTTGATTTCGATGGGCAAAGTTTTCTGGAACAACTTCTGACAGCCTGTTCAATCAAGGCGACACAATAAATAACTTCTTTCTTACTTCTTATTTGCTTTTTGCTGTCATATCGCCGAGCATACCCCAAAATTGTCACTCTCCTAAGAGTTTCGCCCTTTTAAAACAGCTAAATAGGTTCTTTTTTTTGGCATGGCAATTGCCTTATAGGAAAAGCACCATAATGTTATTTGTTTTTTAATATTAACGGCCATCCCCAAGAAGCAAATTGTTAGGTCATCATATGAATTAACATTTAGAAGTCGTAATTTTACTCATTTTGAACGACCTACTTTTTATTTCCGCGATTAAGCTCCTTCTTTTTTTATCACAAAGGACAAACAAGATGTTTGCAAACAAGCAGAAGAATGCCATTAGACGTCGAGAGTCAAGCGTGGGCGAAAACAGTATTAATGCTTTTCTGGGTACAGGCAGTGAATTTGAAGGACGCATTGTGTTTAACGAAAACTTGCGCATAGACGGTACGTTTCGTGGAGAAATTTCATCTAACGATCTCTTGGTAGTTGGAAACACAGCTAACCTTCAGGCCGAAGTAAAAGTAGGGGCTTTAATTCTCAGCGGATGTTTCCAAGGCAACATCAAAGCCAGGACAAGTGTTGAACTTCGTGCACCTGCTCAAGTTGACGGAAGTATAGAAGCGCCAACAATATTAATCGAAGAAGGTGTTGTCTTCAACGGAACCATCAA
>CALANC010000458.1 GCA_937925895.1 uncultured Desulfobacterales bacterium | reverse complement strand
CCGAAGATGGTAGCGTAACTTTAAAACGCTACCGGAAACACAGAAGACGTCTTAAGAAACTGAAAAAAGAATTCGGGCCAAGAAATAAATCATTACAAACCTTGCAGCGGTCGTGCACCGATCACATCCAAACTGTGAATTTACCACTCGCCCTGATTTCTCAGATCCAGCGTTCCGGCGGATCGCTGCTAAGTCAGCTTTTCGATGGTCATCCTGAAGTCCATGCCCATCCCCACGAGTTGAAAATTGGATTTCCCAGAAAATACACATGGCCGAAATTGGATCTCAATGATAACCCCGGGCGCTGGTTGGAAACCCTGTTTGAGCCAAGTGTTCTCAATCACTTCAAACAGGGTTATAAAAAGCAACGAAACATGGATGAAACGTTTTTATTCCTGTTCCTGCCCTCTGTTCAGAAGGCGCTCTTTTACAAACATTTGAATAGACTTAATTCGGTGAAACTGCGGGACGTATTGGATGCCTACATGACCTCTTATTTTGGCGCCTGGCTCAACAACCAAAATAATGGTGGCCAGAAAAAATTCATCACAGCATTTACGGCCAGGCTGGCGATGTTTGCAGGGAATATGGAATCGTTTTTCGAGATATATCCTGACGGTCGCTTGATATCCATTATCAGGGATCCCAGGAACTGGTACCCTTCCGCTGCAAAGCACAAGCCTTTGATTTACGGTGACATCTCGGATTCATTGACGCTGTGGGGACAGAGTGCTGAGGCCATGCTCCGCAACAAGGAGAAGTATGCAGATCGCGTATGTGTTCTCACATTCGAGGACTTAATATGCAAGACGGAAGCTGTCATGCGCTACCTGGCAGAATTTTTAAAGATTACCTATAATGATTGTTTATTGATTCCTTCGTTTAACAAATACCCCATCAGGGCCAACACCAGTTTTAAGGAACAGCAGCACGGGATTATCGAAAGCACACTCAACAGATACAAAACACTCGCACAGCAAGAACTGGATACTATTGAAGATAGGACGGCTGGTCTTTATGCAAAAGTTTTGAAAATCTGTTCAAACATAGCTTGAGATTTAACCCGCCAGGATGGGATGCTCGCATGCCGGAGATAAGTCCAAAGCAAAATTATCAAAACCCCGTATTTATCGTAGGAATGCCTAGATCCGGGACGACACTGATCCAGGGGATCCTGTGCAATACCGGAAATTATTTTGCCATGCCTGAAACCCATTTTTTTTCACGGGTTGTTTACGGGCTGCCTGATAATTTGGAGGACGCAGATCGCCGCAAGATATTTCTTGCTTTATTCGAAAAATCAAGAATTGACGTAGATAAAAAAACCATTCTTAAACTAAATTCCCAAAAAGAAATATTCGAGTATGTAATCGAAAGCTTTAACACGCAAAACCAAAAAACCTTTTTAGAAAAAACTCCCCGACATGTCTTTTTCTACTCTAAGATACTTAAATACTATCCTTCAGCCAAATTCATTTGTATGATTCGAGAGCCAAAAAATGTTGTAAGCTCTCAATTAACAAATACTCGGATTGAAAAGAAGTCTATCATAAGGCTTTCTTTTCTCTACAATAAAATCGCCGCTGCCCTATTAAATATCAGAAGCAATAGCAATGTATTTATAATAAAGTATGAAGATTTAACCAAGGAACCAGAATCAATTTTAAGACAAACTTTTAAATTTCTCGATATTCCGTTTTCTACCAAGTTTGTCGATAAGGTTGCTGCCCCGCCTGAAATTGTGGCGGCTCACGAATTCTGGAAAAATAGGAATATTCGTCAAGAAACGATACGAAAAAACGATGCAGATAAGTGGCAAAACACGCTAAGTACCGCTGAAGCAAATATTGTTAATTTCTTTACCAGATCACGTGCTGAAAAATTCGGGTATGCCTTAACATTTGATAGGATGGCTGTGGGGCTTGGGATCTTTCAAGATATCAGAAAATTGCTTGCCTTTAGAGAGTTAAAGAGATTTTTTTCAAAAGTCCATGGATAGAAGCATTCTGGTTCTTTATTTGTTTTCAAAATTTTCCACTAAAAGAATTAAAATTTGGCTATGCGGTAATTTTTGAAACTAAAGTTTCTATTTCCTTATCCCCATGTTTCAAATATGTTTTTAATGCCATTCTATCCCAGTAGTAATAGTTATGCTTGATATTATATTTGAAACAGTCAAAGTAGTTATTCTTATTTTTTTCTAAAAAATAAATATAGCGTAACGCATCTGATTTTAAATTATCTTCAACCATTATGCTTTCATGGTTGTCTATACAATTGAAATAATGGGAACGATTTTTCGCATATAAGAAATTAAGAATTTTGTAATTGGGCTTACCCGCAATTATTATCGGGACTTGATAGCATGCCAGTTCCAAAGCAACCGATGATCTCCAGATAAGCCCAACGGATATATGTTCACGCAGTTCTTTTAACGTAAGGAGATCCGGTTCGAGCAACATGATGTTCGGAGTTTGTGGAATGTCTTTGACAAATTCGGCCAGCTTTTCAACCGGTTCTTTTCTGGGATAATCTTTTCTTATTTCCGCAGGATGAGGTTTCAGAACCAAAAGCCAATCTTTATCTCGGAAATATTTAATTGTCTCAGCTATCCAAGAGCTCATGTCTTTAAATGACGGCGATTGATCGTCAATTGAAACATCAAAGAAAACATGCGCAAATAATACAAAAACCGGCTTGCCCGCTTTACGGTATTGCATAATTTTATCGAGAGCCTGACGTTTCTTTTCATTCGTGCTTACCGACTTTATTCTTAGAAGCGCTTTTTCTAGTGCCGAAAAATGATGCGGGGAGATCTTCTGATTCTTAAAATGTTTAAATTCCCTCTCAGTGATGGCGTGCCTGGAATCAACATTTTCATATGTGGTGTTTATTGCTGTAAGGTAGGAATCACGGAAATGGTGGCCGAAATAATGCATATAACCCCGCCCAAAGTCGATAAATTCAATATTTCTCTTATCGGACATTAATCTGCAAAGATAAAGAAAGACTGAATTGGGGATATAGTTCGCCTCGCAACCGATGATACGAATTTTTTTTTTGTTTTTTACCGAAAAATCCTTCAGGAGAAGGAAATAATTCAGCAATATTTCGCAAGTATTGGTGATTTTCACCAGGTCATTTTTTACGCGTTCATTTCCCCAGTTGATGTTGTAGCGTTTATAGACGGCCCTGAAAGTGCACATAATCACTGGAAAAAAATTAATATGATTAATTTCAACCAACTCCTCATGGGGCGATATATTCCGCTGAAATTTGTGTTCAAAATTATTATCACTTACAATACTGAGCTTCCTCTCTTTTACTTCAAGAGAGCTGCTTATTTTTCTTCCTTCAATCGAAAAGCATTCTAGATAATTGTCAACCATTTCGTTTTTGTAGAGAAAAATTGATTGGGCTCCCTGTTTTCCCAGTTCATAAGCCAATAATATAAAAATATCTGTATAAAATCTCGATTCTTTCGCACTGAACACATAAAGTGTATCTGAAGAAAAAGACATCTCATTTGTCTTGCTT
>CALANC010000457.1 GCA_937925895.1 uncultured Desulfobacterales bacterium | reverse complement strand
GATCAATATGAGCAAAGTAAGCGCTCAGGTCAAAATCACCCTCCTGAATAACACCCGAAAATTCACTGTCATCGAAGGAAATGTCTTCAATCTCACCGGTCTGATAAATCAGGTCCCAGTTGACAAAGAAATTTCCCGTACTATAAGAACCGTCGGCCCCCAGGCTAAATATATCCAAACTTGGTGGATCATCACCACCTTTGAATTTTTTGATTTGATATTGTCTAGACGTGCGTGATGAAAAATCAGCAGGATCAGAATCGTCTGCATCATGGGTTTGATAGAGGACAAAAAATCCGGCTTTTAAATTATCCATAGGTTTGGTGAAAATCCGAGCCAAAAATCCGTCCACATCCGACCGACCATCCCTATCATCAGTCACTTCAACTTCGTAGCCTCGCTGCCAGGCCAATTGATAGTCGATGCTGCCCGCCGAACTATCTAAATTAATGCCTGCCGCAGTTTCGCTCCAAAGATATGGGTTGACTTTGAAGGGTTGGAGTCCGACCTTGGTTCGGGCCTTTTTTTCAGACCATGGACACTGGAAATCGACATAGGCCCAGCGAACCTCCATTCTTATCTGATCTCCGGAGAATTCAGCTTTACTGTCCTCACCAAAACGTAGCCCACCGATTTCCGTTGCAAAGACACCTTTGACATTGTTGTCGTTTGTAGCAGCCGTAAACCAGAACCGATATTTAAATTCACCAAAGAAATCATCGACGTTTCCATTGTTTAAAACACCGCCTTGATCCGTCGTGGTCACCCAATCGGTATGATTGGTATACTGAAAACGATGATTCATGTCCCCGTGAAACGCAAAGTCCACACCCAGGACAGGAACCGCCGCTCCCAGTATAAACACCAGCGTTATTAAAAACCCTAATCTCTTCATTGTTTCCTCCTTTGATTATGATTTAATGAAAAAGGATACAAATATATTCTCCATTTTCTATTTGTTTTTATTTAGTCCTAAAAAGCTTGCTACTCCAGGGCAATCTGTTGGGTATTTCTTAATTCAGGTTATAATGAATACTTCCTGACCTTTTGATAAAGCGAGGGGGAAAGCGAATAATAGGTATCATCGACCCCCTGAGACAAACAGACGTCTTTTCCCCAATTTTCCTTCTCTTTAAGCCGACAATCCAGACAGGACCAGTAATTCCAGTAACTTTTCGCCGCAAAATCCAGACAGGCGCGGTAAGCGGGACATAAGACATTCCTATAACCTTTTTCGTAGGTCGGATTTTGGTTCATTGATTAACTCCCGGTAAATTTTTCTTTAGCTGTTCGAAGGCAATGTGAATAGCACTGAGCAGGGTTTGATCATCAAACGGTTTCTGAAGGAAGGCGACGGCACCCACCTCCATCGCTGCATTGAATACCCTTTCATCTTCATGTGCCGTAATGAATATAATAGGAAGTTTCGATCCGGCCGCGGTCAATTGCTTCTGTAAATCCAGCCCGTTAAGGCCCGGCATCCGCACGTCAAGGATTAAACAGCCGGGATCATCCTGGTAGCCTGAATTAAGAAAATCTTCGGCCGACGCCAATGTCTTGGCCCTTAGCCCTGCTGATTTCATAAGCCTTTTCAAGGATTTCCGCACACTTTTATCGTCATCCACGATATAAATTAAAGGTGTGGCCTGGATCATAATAGAGACCTTTCATGCGGCTGAATAAGCTTTGCATCTCGAAAGTTTGGCATACAAGGAAGCCAACGGACAAAGATGGTGTTCTAACTTATTTTAATTTATGTGGAATTAGCATAGAGAGAAGAGGAGGTTCAATTGGATCTTAGGGCAATACAGGTAGGGCTTTAGTCTAGTTTCCATCCATAAATGTCCCTTTTTGCCCGGATCTGCGTTCTCCGCGGGTTTTCGGCTGCGGCGTACAGGGAGTACGCCTCACCGCAAACTCTTGTGCGGCCCTGATCCGGACAAAAATTGCTCATTTATGAATTGGAAACATACCGTATCCATTTTTGTAATGTGGATGGATATAAGAAGGGTCATGTGCTAAAGCGTGAGAGTGATCCAGAAAGGGTTCTTGGACCCGGGGTTTACACGATGCCAACCTTTAGAGCCAGCTTGACAAGTTCTGCCAAAGAGCCGGCTTGCATCTTATCCATGACCCGGGAACGATGCACTTTAACCGTTTTTTCGCTCATCCCGAGATCATGTGCGATCTGTTTGTTCAGCATGCCGGTGACGACAAGAGAAAAAACCTCTCGTTCGCGTGGCGTCAACGAATCGACACGCTGTTGAATGGCTCTTATTTCGCCCCTTTCTCTCCTGGTCTGTTTGTCTTTTTCGATAGCCCGATGAATGGCATCTAGGAGATCCTGCTCGTTAACCGGTTTGATGAGGAAATCTGTTGCCCCTCTCTTCATGGTTCGAACGCTCATTGGAATGTCGCCATACCCGGTGATAAAGATGATGGGTATGTTATAGCCAACATTGTCCAGTTCATTTTGGAGGTCAAGCCCGCTGAGTCCCGGCATCCGAACATCGAGTACCAGGCAGCTGGGGCTGTCAGATGGATCGCTTTCTAAAAACTCGCGGGCGGAGGAGAACGTTTGCACGTTCAAGCCAACGGATTTTATCAGCCGCGCCAAGCTTTTGCGAACAGCCTTTTCATCATCAACGACAAAGACAACAGGGATTTCATCGTTCATGCTTTGCCTCTATTGCCAATGGGCAGGGTAAAGGAGAATGTCAGCCCCCCATCAGGATCGTTCTCGACCCACAATCTGCCGTCGTGTGCTTCTATAATTCGCTTGTTTATCGGGAGCCCCATTCCCAGACCTTCGGATTTCGTTGTATAAAACGGTTCAAGTATTTTTTCAAAATCCTCTTTTTCGAGGCCTTTGCCTGAATCTTTTACAGACACGACAATCGTGTCCGATTCACCCGTTCTCGTCATAATTTCCATTTGCCGTGATTCCGGGTGTCTATCCTTCATTGCTTCAGAGGCGTTCAGAATGAAATTCAAAATGACTTGCTGCAATTGAATTCTATCGACTCTTACGGGTGGGAGTCCTTCATTGAGATCCATCGATATCGAGACATTCAGAATCACCATATCATAGTAGACAAGGTTGGTTGCCTCCCTTATGATATCGTTTATGCTATGGGTCTCGAACTGGACTTTCTCCTTTTTCATTAGCAATCCAAGACGTTGAATGATTTGACCTGCTCGCTTGTCTTCCGCAACAATATCAGCCAAAATATCTTTCACTTCATCGAGATCCGGCCTGTCGCCGGTAAGAAACCTTTGGGCTGCTTGAGCATTGCTTAAAATAGCCGTAAGAGGCTGGTTGAGTTCATGAGCTAGGGCGGCGGAAAGCTCTCCCATGGTCGCTACTCTAACCAGGTGGGCAAGCTCTTCCCGATGCTGCTGTGCCTCTATCTCGAGTTGCTTCCGTTTGGTGATGTCTCGATTACTGGCCCGAAATCCTAAAATCTCGCCTTGGTTGTCCACAACAGCCTGACAGGCATGTTCGATCCAGCGGATCTCTCCGTCTTGCCTGCGGATACGGAATTGAATCTCCCGAGGTTTAAGCTCGCTGCGGGAATCATGAAAATGTTGACCCCAAATGTCTCGGTCCTCAGGAACAACGATTTCATTAGACAACGAGGAGTTTTCGATAAACTCCCGAGGTTCATATCCACTGATACGTTTACAAGCAGGAGAAACATAGCGCAAGGTTCCATCGAGATCTGACCAGTACTCCCAATCATAGGTGAAATCAGCTATGGTACGATATTGAAATTCTGCCTCGCTCAACTTTTCTTCGACCCGCTTACGATCTGCTATTTCTGTCTTCAGCTGTTTGTTTGTTTCAATCAATTCAACGGTGCGCTCTTTAACCCGCTGCTCCATCTCCTCATTAATTTTTTCCATTTCAAGGGTTCTGTTTTCCAACTGCCTGATCATCGGGTTGGTAATCCGGATAAAAAGACCTGTTCCGATCAATACAACCATTCCGGCGAAAAGCAAACCTATTAGACCGGCTTTGACAAAGGGAGCTCGAACCTCGGACATATCGATCTTGGCCACGATGCCTAAGTTCAATTCTGCAACGGGCTCATACGCTGCTAATACCATCTCTCCACGATAATCCACACCAACGACCGTCCCTGATTGGTCTAGTAAAGCTCGGCGCATCGGTTCTGCCAACTCTGATTCAAATGGTACTGGTTTCGGCTTGTTGAGGTCATAGTGTCTGTGACTGAGCAAAAAGACAATAAAGTCGCCCTCTTTTTTTGATAAGGTAAATTCTCCGGTCTGCCCAAACCCCTTATAATGATCGTGGGCATCAATAATCTTGTTTAAAGTGGCCGTTGTCGGACCTTCCGGAAAAGATCCTGGATCAGATATCTCGTGAGCAGCATCGAATCGAGCCATGGCTTCAATAAGACGCGCCTGACTCTGAGCAGTTTCTTTCAGCCGTTCCCGTCCTTCCGTCATACCAGCTTCATATAAAATTGAAATAGAGACTCCTGTGACAACCAAACAGGTAGTTATCATTATTGTGATTAGCAAAAAGATCCTTTTGCGCTCACTCATGGTTTTCCTCCCCAGCCTAACGTCTCGAAAATTATTAAGCGATGTGAATTCACGTTGCTTTTAGCGGCTGCTTTTATACCAGAGTATCATGTATTGAGAGAATGTTGGAATAATGGAATGTTGATAGTTCTTTGATTAATTGCTTGATTATCTCATAAATCTTATATTTTTTCAATGTGATATAACTAAGAAAGGATTTTGTTTGATCTTTTTAAATATTGCTTTTATCACTTTTTTCCTTTTTGCGCTTGATTTCACCCTGTCTTGCAAAATGATTCTTATCATCTGCAGGGTTTTGTCACTAAGCTAAAAAAGGTCCGGTCTAATTTTAATGGCAATTAAGCGATTTACCACCCGTAGTCTTATTCAAGCGGTCAAGATAACGTCCCCACAAGCCTTTACGCTTTGGAGATTTGTTTGACAGATACTTGTCCGGATTTCCTGCAAACCTTTTACGGCAGGATTCGGCGCAAAAATAGTAAGTGCGCGTCTGGTGAGTAAACATGAGATTCTTGTTTCCTGAATCCACCTTCATCAAACAAACCGGATCGATAAACATCTCAGAGGAATCGGTCTCTTTTTCCATTGTTGCATCTCCTTAACATAATCATCTGGGTGGCTTTATTGCTCGGACAGCAGCTGCTCGAACATTGTTCGACCTTCTTTACTGTCCCACTTTCTATAGCCGCTGGCATAAGCCACAATAATTCCCTGCGAATTGATAAAATAAGTCATCGGAACTCCGCGCACACCATACTGCATGGCGACTTCGGATCGTGGATCGAGCAAATTGATGAACGTCAGATTTCTGCGACCGACATAACTTTTCACCAGTTTTTTGACTTTTTCATCTCTTCCCTGGTCGATAGAGACTGCTACGACAATCATTCCTTTATTTTTGTAAAGATGTTGGATTTTTTCCAGAGATGACCTCTCTTTGTCGCAGTAAGGTCACCAGGTCGCCCAGAAATTCAACATGACAAACTTTCCTTGAAAATCACTCAGCCGCCTTTTGTTCCCTTCAAGATCGGGAAGGAGAAAATCGGGGGCATCAATCATTTGGTTTGCCTTGACCATCCCCATTTCGGTCAGATAATCGACTTCTCCTTGTAGGGGAAGTGCCGTTGTCTTCAAGAAAACAACGAGGACCAAAGAAAAAAGTATGAGATGAAAAAATGCCGATATAGATATTTTGCCAAACTTCATGTTTTCTCCTAAAAGCTATTCAAGGGGCGATCCATTTCTTTCCGATTACTTTTCCGTTTTACATGATTATAGATTTGGATCACTCGGTTTATGTTTGCTTTTTGAAACGGCAATAAATAAATTGTTGTTGAATCTGAGAAGGCGTTGTATGGATCTCATCCATCGTTTCTAACAATTCAAATCCATCCCCGAATTCATTGCTTAAGGTTTCAGAGCTGTATCTGACAACTTTGATTCCACTACACTTCGGCGGCCCATCCAAGCCAAACGACGATATGATCAAATAGCCGCCGGGTTTTAAGGCGTTACTCACCGAACTCACGTATCGTTCTCTGTCAAGAGGTTCCGTCAGAAAATGAAAAACAGCGCGATCATGCCAAATGTCAAATTTTTTGGTAAAATTAAACGTGGTAACATCTGCCTCGATCCAGGTTATATGCATGTTTTTTGGACCAAACTGTACCTTTGCTCTTTCTATTGAGCTCCGGGAAATATCCAAAACAGTTAAATCCTTATAGCCTCTATCAAGCAGTATGCCGGACA
>CALANC010000456.1 GCA_937925895.1 uncultured Desulfobacterales bacterium | reverse complement strand
TAAGCATGATCCAAGAAAAAAAGGATTTTCGTTGCTTTGAACTTGCCGGGCCCAGAAGCAAAATATATTTTGATCCGAGCAAACTTAGGTGTGGACTTGTTACTTGCGGCGGCTTGTGCCCGGGTCTGAACGATATCATCCGGGCAATCGTCCTGGAACTTTACTATGGTTACGGTGTAAATAATATTTGTGGGTTTAAATACGGTCTTCAGGGTTTTATCCCGAAATATGGACACGATATTGTAGACCTTAAACCCAAAACTGTTGTAGACATACTCGACATGGGCGGTTCGATTCTTGGCTCTTCGAGGGGACCTCAACCTATAGAAGAGGTAGTAGACACTTTGGAAAGGGCAAACATCGGCATCTTGTTTATGATTGGGGGAGACGGCACGCTCATGGCAGCTACCAAAATTGCAGATGCCATAATGGAAAGAAATTTGAAGATAAGTGTTGTTGGGGTGCCGAAAACAATTGATAATGATATTTATTTGGTATCGCGCTCTTTTGGTTTCGACACAGCCGTTGATGTTGCAACACAGGCTATAAAGGGAGCTCATAATGAATCGGCTGGATATCCTAACGGCATTGGTTTGATTAAACTTATGGGAAGGCATTCAGGTTTTATTGCAGCAACTAGCACGCTGGCTCAACAAGATGTAAACTTTGTCCTTGTACCAGAGGTAGATTTTGACTTAGAAGGACCAAACGGCTTGCTGGCAACCCTTGAAAAGCGCCTGCAGGGGAGGGGACATGCCGTTATTGTGGTGGCTGAAGGTGCGGGGCAAAAATTTTTTACAGACGAAGCAGCTGACCTTGATGAATCCGGCAATATCAAACCCAAAGATATAGGCCTTTTCCTTAAAGATGTCATATTGGCCTACTTCTCTAAAAAAAACCTGGACATTTCTCTTAAATACATTGACCCTAGCTATTTAATAAGGAGTTTACCGGCAAACGCCAACGATCATGTATACTGTAGTTTCCTAGGGCGCGATGCTGTTCATGCCGGCATGGCAGGAAAGACAAAACTTCTCATTGGGCATTGGAACAATAGCTTTGTACATATTCCAATAATTGCATCGGCAGGCAAGCGCAAACAGATCAACCCTAAAGGCAAGTTATGGCTCAGTGTGCTGGGAGCAACGGGCCAGGGTTCATTAAAGAATGACTAGGGCACCTCTCTCAAACGTCCCCGTTCAACAAATCGGTCACCTTTGATCTGAAGAAGATACAAATTTTTCTGGATATCTCCCTCGCTATCAAATGAAGTCAACGCTGTGACACCCTGAAAGTCGGTGAGCGTTTTGAGTTTATTTTTTAGTGTACTTCTAAATCGAACATCGGGCCTGCTGACCAATTTGAACAATTCCATGGCTGAATCATAAGCAACAGCTTCAATGAATTCCGGCTTTTGGCCGAAAACTTCCTGGAAATTCCTGACAAATTCAGCGACATGTTCCGAGGCGCTTTCGGCAAAGAAACCATCCGTTAAAATTGCGTCCTGAATATATCGTCGGGTCATCTTGATCAGACTCTCGGAATGCCACAAATTGGTTCCCAGTAGATAAATATCGTCCACATCATAAAAAGCAAGTTGAGGAATTATTAGGCCTGCTTTTTTAGGGGCATCGGGAATGAAAATAGCGTCAAAATCAATAATTGGTGTCGGGGAATCCTTGGCGAGTGCCGGTGTACTTCTAAGGGATGTGGTTACATCTTTTAGATCGTCAGGCAATTCATAATAGAGACCGACCAATTTTTTAATAGGATCGGCAAAATCGGTATGTTCCGAATGGTATGATTCGACACCGACAACGCTTCCGCCATAGGCGATGACTTCATCCCAAAAAAGATTCATAAAGGTCCGACCATAATTTTCTTCAGGGTATAAAATTGCGAAAGTCTTTAATCCGAGCTCTTCTACAGCAAAAGATACCAACGTCTTCACCTGCATGGCGGGAGTGAAGAAATTTCTGAACACATAATCTCCGATTTTCGAGATATTACCTTTCTGTGTTAATGTGAGTATGGGTACTCCTCTTTTCTGCGCTTCCATGGCGGCAGGTTCTGCAGTAATGATCGGGCCGATAATAGCAGCGACGTTTTCATTTAACAATTCCATTACAGCAAGCACGGCTCTAACAGGGTCTGATCCCGTATCCTTGATGACAATTTTTATGGAGGGGTGTGTATTCTGGGCACTGAACCGATTCAAGGCAAGTTCGACACCTTTTAAAGCTCTGTTACCGTATGTTTTATAAGACCCGCTTAAAGGAAGCAAACATCCTATGGTATAACGACTATAAACAGATTTCTTTTTGATTTCCGCTAGAAGATTTTCTACCTCTTTTATAATTTCGTGATCTGGAAACTTGTCAATCAATTCGGACAGAATGTTTAAAGCCTCTTCATATTTTTCTTCATCGGCATTGTTGAGCCCAATTTGATACATCAAATAGCCTGTCGTGATCTTATCTGTCGTACGGCTTAAAAGAAATTCGATGCCACCAGATTCAAGCTGCCTTATCGCTTCTTTAAGTTTTGGTATTATGGTTTCTTTTTCCGGAATTTCCGATATTTTTAAAGCCTTATCATAGTAACCAACCGCATCCGTGGGGATACCAACAGCCAGATAAGTGTCCCCCAGAAGTAGATATGTTTTGAAAATGTGAGCAATTGAATCCGTTTCTGCGAGAAACCCGGTTGCTTGATCGATCACTTTAATGAATTCACCCTGGTCGTAATATATCAGGAGTATTTGAATTTTGGCATCCGGGACAAGAGGACTTTCCGGATATTCAATCAACAAGCGTTCATAGGCATTGAGCGCTTTTGTTTTTTCTCCAAGAGCAGTATAAATAAATCCTGTATTCATCACGGCGGCATCGGCCTGAGGGCTATATGGAAACCTGGCAAGAAAGTCGTTGAATTTGTCCAGCGCCCTTTCATATTTTTTTGCCTGGAACATTTTTTCAGCTTTCGAGAAAAGATGTTCATCAGGACTAACTTTTTCATAAACAATTTTCGGGGCGCACCCCCATAACAACGTGACTGCAATTAGCACAGCAATGATAGGTTTAAGTTTCATAAATGAGGCCTCTGAGCTTGTCTCACTAGAAAAATAAATCATACCCGGATCTCGTTCGAACCCCAACGGGAAGAATCCCTGACCTCTGGTCCTCTGCACCATTTTTGTTTACTCTTATTTGACAACAAAGGCAAGGTCAAGTTGGTGAGCATTTAAAAGCGGTTTCAAGTCTAATTTCTTTTTACTGCCTTACCCTTGCCAATCACTTGACAGAAATGATATGAATCAACAATGTTTGGATCATCTCCAAAACGCTCGGAGTGATCCACAAAGGGTTCAAGGGGCCAAGGTTTCAAGGACTCAAGTGAAATGCTCCAGAATGACAGATATCTGAAAGTACGGCAAAAGAAAAAGTTTAGAGGGTGCTAAAGGCGATGATAAAATCGTTGGATAACAAACACTTGGACCCTTGACCCCTTGAATCCCCGGACCCTCTTCTCCAATTTAATTGGCGAGGCGACCCAATGTTTTTAAGTGTATAATCTTTTTACAATACGGTAAGGTGTATTTCAATGACTAAGGAATCTGATGACAATAAAGACGTATCCTCGATGTCTGAACAGAATCCAATCAGCAATCAGGTTGAGAAGAAACTTGAAAAATTGAGACAGCAACTGGATATCATCGACCGGGAGATTGTTTCTTTGCTTTCGAAACGGCAGGCAGAAGTTGAGCGCGTCGTTGCGCTAAAAAGAGCCCACAATTTGCCGGTTTATCACCCGGCCCGGGAAGAAAATGTCATCTCTCACCTCCGCAATCAGGGAATGGAATCAGGACTTGATCCCGATTACATTGAAGAACTCTACCGGCGAATTTTCCGCCAGTCACGAATGGAGCAAACCGCCCGACTTGCTCAAAAAGGTATCCGTTCCGGGGCAACAGTTCTTATCATTGGAGGTCTGGGTAGTATGGGGCTATACTTCGCACGATGGTTTTCAGATGCCGGTTATTTTGTGCGCAGTTTGGACCGAGATGACTGGCCGAATGCTGAAAAACTTTGTGATGGAGTCAATTTGGCGATTATCTGTGTGCCCATAGAAGTAACCCGCACGGTGGCCTATAAGCTTGGACCATATCTTTCCGATAATTGTGTTTTGGCGGATATAACCAGCATTAAGGAACAACCCTTAAAGGCAATGCTCGATGCACATGAAGGTCCGGTCATTGGATTACACCCGCTTTTTGGTCCAAATACATCAACCTTGGACAAACAAATTGTGGTGGTAACACCGGGAAGAAATATGCCCTCATGTCAGTGGCTTGTTGACCAATTCAGCGCCTGGGGAAGTATTATTTTACAGGTAAATGCTAAAGAGCATGATGAAGTCATGTCGATCGTTCAAGCGTTGAGGCACTTCGCAACGTTCGTCTTCGGCCAATTTCTTCGTCGAAAGCATGTGGATTTGTCCAGCACACTGGAATTCTCCAGCCCCATATATCGCCTGGAGCTGGGAATGGTTGGACGGCTTTTTGCCCAGGATCCTGAACTGTATGCCGAAATCATATTTGCTTCACGGGGACGACGAACCCTTTTGAAAGAATATCTCGCCTCTTTAACAGAAAATTTAACCATGATCGAGAACGGCGATAAAGAAAAGTTCTGTAACGAATTCAAAAAAATAGCAGAGTGGTTCGGCCCGTTTGGCGAGCAGGCGATGAGAGAAAGTACCTATTTGATCGACAAGTTAATCGAACGATTCTGACCCGAATTTGGGCAAAAGAGGGCGTTTTAAAGCGGTCTCAAAGGCTTGTAAATGACCGAGAAACAGGGGGATGAATATTTTAGCGTTTCAGTTTTGGACAATATAATCGAGGCTCAATTGATCGGCTCTATTTTGGAAGAACAAAACATTCCCCACCGGATTCGATCGTTTCATGACACGGCTTATGATGGATTGTTTCAATTTCAAATGGGATGGGGAGAATTATATGCGCCCCCTTCGTACAAACAGGATATAATTGAAATATTAGAGGA
>CALANC010000455.1 GCA_937925895.1 uncultured Desulfobacterales bacterium | reverse complement strand
AAAAAAAAAAAAAAACACGACCGGATATCGTAGCGACCATAGGTGATTCCACCTTTTTTCATGCCGGGGTCCCGGCACTTATTGATGCGGTTGTTCAGAACGTTGGCTTTGTTCTTGTGATTCTTGACAACCGGACGACGGCCATGACTGGTAATCAGCCGACACCCGCCATAGGGGTAGGGGCAAGGGGGGAAGTCGTTGATTCGGTGGATCTGGAAAAGCTGGTTTACGGCTGCGGGATAAAATTTTGCCGAACCGGCGATCCCAACCATCTGGAAGCCTTTATCCCCCTGGTTAAAGAGGCGGTAAAATTCAGCAGAGAGCACGGGCCGGCGGTTGTAATAGCCAGGCATCCCTGTCTGATCGACCGGCTCCGAAAGGATGAGTCGATACACTCCCCTATTCAATTGGAAATCTCTGACACCTGCGATGGTTGCGCGTTTTGCATTGATCATTTTGAATGCCCGGCGTTTGTATTCAATGAAAAGGAAGAACAGGTCCATGTTGATCCCATTTTGTGCAGCGGGTGCGGGGTGTGCAGATATATATGTCCAAAAAATTCGATAAAGGAGAGCGGAAAAGAGTAAGGAGAGGAGATGAGCAAACACGCAAACCGGCAGGTCGTCATTACCGGTGTGGGTGGTCAGGGTATTCTTTTTATTACCCGACTTCTGGCCGAAGCTGCAATCAATAACAAATTGCCGGTCTTTACTTCAGAAACCCACGGTATGGCCCAGCGAGGGGGAACGGTTTTATCTCACCTTAAAGTGGGAAACTTTTCCAGTCCGCTGATAAGACCCTATCAGGCAGACGTGTTGCTGGCTTTAAAAACGGAGAACTTGGCTCAGCACGGCTATTACCTGAAATCAGATGGATGGGCGGTTGTAAACAGTTCCACCCAAGTCGCCTCTGAGGCTGATTGGTCTGTTTACTCCGTTGATGCAAATAAATTGGCCTTGGACATACAGAATCCAAAATCCGTCAATCTTGTTCTTCTGGGCTTTGCTTTGGCCGTTTCCTCAACGCCCTCGGAAAACACGTTTTTTTGTTCACTGGAAGATATCAAGTCGGTTCTGAAAAATCGGCTGGCCGGCAATCAAAAGATGCTCGACGCTTCTATTGAGGCCATAGAAGCAGGATTTGCCAGTTGTAAAATATAACAAATAAGTGCAAGAGACCACTTTAAAATGTTTAATTTAGTTCAAGGTCAAGGAAGGCGAAAAATTTAACCACAGGCACACATTAAGTATTCCGCGGATTAAAATTTGAGCCTGACACCGAGATTGGGCAAAAGGGGACATTTTAAAGTGGTCTCTCCAAGGAGTCTAACATGAGTTTCATCCCCTATGATTTGGATGAGAAACGATTAAAAGAGATTCAGCTTGAGGGCCTTAAATGGACTGTCGCCCACGTTTATAAAAATTCACCTTTTTACAAAGAGAAGCTTGAGAACGCTTCGATTAAACCAGAGGATATCCGGTCTCTTGAACATATCAAACACCTCCCGTTTATCGATACGCACGATTTGGAAAAAGAATATCCGTTTCCGTTGCGTGCCGTACCTTTCGAAGAAATCGTTCGAATTCACGCATCTTCAGGAACAACGGGAAAACGCAAAATTCTATGCTACACTCAAAAAGATATCGATGTATGGGCTGATTTTTTCGCCCGTTGTTACGAACTTGCGGGCCTTACACAAGAAGATCGGGTGCAGATAGCCGTCGGTTATGGTTTATGGACCGCAGGGGCCGGATTTCAAGCAGGTGTTGAACGGTTCGGAGCCATGGCGGTTCCCATTGGCCCTGCCAACGCAGAGATGCACTGTGAGATGATGATAGATATGGAAACGACAGTCTTTTGCTCCACAGCATCTATGGCACTCCTTATGGCAGAAGAGATTCAAAGACGCAATCTTGAAGCCAAAATAAAGGTAAAGAAAATTATACTGGGTGCAGAGCGTCACAGCGCTTCCATGCGATCTCGTATCAAGGAACTGATGGGAGTGGAACATGTTTTTGATATCTACGGATTGACGGAGTTGTACGGGCCCGGCACAGGATTGGACTGTAGCCATCATCAGGGAATTCACTACTGGGCCGATCATTTTATTTTTGAAGTTCTCGATCCGGTGACATTGAAAACGGTTCCCCCCGGCGAACCAGGCGAATTGGTTATCACCACATTGAGTAAAGAAGGAAGTCCGCTCATTCGTTACCGTACCCACGACATTACGAGAATTTTGGATCGGACCTGTTCATGCAGCACCCCATTTCCCATGCATGACAGGATTCTCGGCCGTACAGACGACATGTTTACCTACAGAGCCGTAAACATCTTTCCGAGTCAGATTGATCATGTGCTCAGCAATATTAAGGGAATCGGCAGTGAGTTTCAAATCCATTTAAAAAAACAAGATAGTGGAAGAGACCTGATGACAATAAGGGTGGAACGGACAACGGAAGGGGATAAGGCAGATGATGTCTATTTAGCCGAACATTTGGCGACGGAAATTCGTCGCAAAATATTGGTGAGGAGCCAGATAGAAATTGTCGCGCATGGGACCTTACCCCGCACTCAGAAAAAGAGCCGGCGGGTATTTGACAGTAGAAATGGTGATGCAACATGAGAAATTCCGATTCTATCCTGGAATTTAAAAATGTCTCGAAAAATTTCGGAGGCTTGCAAGCCATAAGCCAATTATCCTTTCGAGTGGAAAGAGGCCAGATATTTTCAATTATAGGCCCCAATGGCGCAGGCAAAACAACGGCAATCAACCTGATTACAGGGTTCCACCAACCTGCTTCCGGCGAAATTTTCTTTGAAGGCCAAGATCTAAAAAGGAAAAGAAGTTACCAGATTGCCCATTTGGGAATCGGCAGAACCTTTCAGAATATCCAGATTTTCCAGAATATGACGATCCGAGATAATGTAAAAGTAGGGCTTCACACCCAGAGTCACTCCGGATTCTTAAGATGCCTTCTGCATACCTCAATGGTTAAGAAAGAAGAGGAGATGATTCGGCGTAAAACAGACCGGATTTTAGAGTTTTTGGGGTTAGATGCAAAAGCTGATTTGCTTGCCGCCGGCCTACCGTACGGAGACCAAAAACGATTGGAAATTGCCCGGGCCTTGGCATTGGAACCAACGCTGCTTCTCTTGGATGAACCGGTTGCTGGTCTCAATCAAATAGAGACCGACGAAATGTCCGACATAATTAACAAAATAAGGGCTAATGGGATAACTGTTGTTATCGTTGAACACGATATGAATCTGGTTATGGGTATTTCAAACAACATTACCGTTTTAAATTACGGAGAAAAAATCGCTGAAGGGAGTTCCCAAGAAATACAGAATAACTCCAAAGTCATAGAAGCCTACCTAGGGAAGGAAATTTAACAGGTGTTGCTCAAAATAGACGGCATAACCGCCCATTACGCAGGAGTACAAGCCCTTGATGAGATTAATTTGGTCCAAAAACAAGGCGAGATTGTAGCACTTCTCGGCGCAAATGGAGCCGGTAAGACGACCCTGCTCAATCTTATATCGGGCATTGTAAGACCAACGGATGGAAAGATAATATACAGAGGAGAGGACATCGTATCGTTATCCCCTGAAAAGATAGTGGACATGGGGATCATCCAGGTCCCCGAAGGAAGGCATCTTTTTGGACCGCTAACGGTCAAAGAAAATCTTGAACTAGGAGCCTACAGGAGAAGAAAAAACAACAAAAGGACGGTGTCCAATGACTTCGAATACATATTACATCTTTTCCCCATTTTAAAAAAAAGGCTTGATCAAAAGGCTGAAACCCTCAGCGGTGGAGAACAGCAGATGCTGGCTATCGGAAGAGGGTTAATGGGAAAACCAGTTTTTTTGTTGTTGGATGAACCTTCTCTAGGGCTTGCCCCACTGTTGGTGCAGGAAATTTTTTATATTATTGAAAAACTAAAAAAAAGAGGTGCCACTGTTCTTCTGGTTGAGCAAAACGCCAGGGCAGCGTTAAAAATATCCGATCGGGCCTATGTGCTTGAAAATGGACGAATTCG
This sequence comes from uncultured Desulfobacterales bacterium, assembly GCA_937925895.1. Classification (GTDB taxonomy): domain Bacteria; phylum Desulfobacterota; class Desulfobacteria; order Desulfobacterales; family UBA11574; genus CALANC01. The sequence goes on along the minus strand of CALANC010000455.1, from coordinate 578 downwards.
ACTTCAGGGTGATGCTTTTCAACTCCTTGACAACCCTGAAGTGAAGAAAGCTTATTTAGGAAAAAGTAGATGAAGACCCACCTGAAAATAAAATGAGAGGAGGTGAATTAAGGACAAATTAAGTGAGACCTTTGAAAAATGTTCAATTTTGTTCAAGTTCAAGGAAGACGAAGATTTTAACCACCCCAGTACGATCTGACGGACCTACGGGGCAGGCAGGCATACATTGAGTATTTCGAGAATTAAAATCTGAGTCTGACGCAGAAATTGGGCAAAAAGGGATGTTTTTCAAAGGTCTCAAGGTGTACATTAAAATATATTAGGAGGGAAAAATGAAAACAAGATTATTAATGGTCGTCACAACAGTTTTAGCAGCCGGCTTTATCTTTGCATTACCACCCTGTTTTGGTGCTGAACCTATTAAAATTGCAGGTATTTTCGGCCTGACAGGTCGAGCCGCTCACATTGGCACAGCACAGCGGGATGCGGTAATCGATCAGATTAAGGGCCAGCGATCTTCCCTGCGATCCATAGCCGATCACCGCAACCGTCCCTATAGTCGCCTTATCGTCGGTCTG
>CALANC010000454.1 GCA_937925895.1 uncultured Desulfobacterales bacterium | reverse complement strand
CAGATAGGCAACCCTCATGGAGGTGCCTTCCTTGAGAATTTCCTGGATGCGTTGTTGCCGTTCAATAGGAAGTAACGGTTCCGTGAGTTTTGTCGATTTTATTTTGTTCGACACTAAATCATCTTTCATTGGTCTTTATGTAATCTTGTTTGGTTATGTTGTCAAGTGTTGATTTTTGTTAAACTTGAAATTTTTAAATAAGCCTATATGCGACTTCTTTCATACTTTGGCTGGGGAATTTTGGTCGGATGATGTTTATCTTTTTTTTGTTCTTTTATGTTTGATTTCGTGAATTTTTTATATATTGAAGACGCCTTTGGGATTTTCCTTCAGGATCCGGTAAGATTGGCGGCGAGGGGAAAAATCAATAATTGTAAGCGTAATGAAGAAATCCTGAGACCACTTTAAAAAGTTCAATTTCGCTCAAGTTCAAGGAAGGCGAAAATTTTAACCACAGGCATACATTGAGTATTCCGAGGATTAAAATTCGAGCCTGACGCAGAAATTGGGCGAAAGAGGGCGTTTTAAAGTGGTCTCATCCTATTTCTCAATTCCTCTTCTGGCTGTAACACCTTTTCGATAATAGTGCTTAATTTCTCTAAATTCTATAGCCTGATCCGCTTTTTCAATAATTCCGGGAGGTGCCTTCCGTCCTGTTATGATCAGCTCCATCTTTTCGGGTTTAGCAGCCATTATATCCAGAAGTTCCTGCTCCGAGAAAAGCGAAAAATAAACGGCGATGTTCGCCTCATCCAGTATGACGACCCTATGCTCACCTGAAGATATGATACGTTTTACTTTTTCAAGCCCTTGGCGGGCAGCTTCGATATCCCCCGGAGTTGCTTTTTCTTCAATAAAGCAGCCGAGTCCGTATTGCTCAACAGAAATTAAGTCTGAAAATCTTTCTAGTGCTTTTATTTCGCTATAGTCGTCTGATTTTATAAACTGGGCTATAAATACCTTTTGGCCGACGCCCGCAGCCTTCATCGCCATTCCCAAAGCCGCGGTGGTTTTTCCCTTTCCATCCCCGGTAAAAACGTGGATATTTCCTTTCATAACCTCTTCCCTACCCTCAATTCGGGTCAAACAAACGGCACTGCCAAAAATTAGCATGACAGAAAAACATAGTCAATATTCACAAAAAACCAAATTTCTCTCCATCACTTTTGATTCAGAATTTCCTCCGGCACCAGCCCTTTTAGATGAGGGAATTCATCGGTCATATGCGGCAGGTGCATGGCTCTCATGAATTCCTCCTGGAAGTTCTCCTCCACCGTCAGTTCGATATATTCCACATTACGGGAAATCCAGTTTGCCTCCGTGCGTTTTTCTCTGTTCAAAAGGGCCGCCCTGCACCCGTCTCCGGCGGCATTACCCACGGACACAATTTTCTCTATCGCACAATCCGGGAATAGTCCCATGATCAAAGCCTTTTCACGGTCTATATGGGTCCCGAAAGCACCGGCGATTTTCACTTTATCCACTTCATCAACGCCCAGGCGTTGCAACATCAGTTTGCATCCGGCATAGAGAGCTCCTTTGGCCAGTTGTATCTGCCGCACATCCTTCTGGGTGATCACAATGTCTTTTTTGATGCTGGTCTCTTCTGCCCAAGCAAGTACAAATTCATTCTGTCCGCTATCCGGGTTTCTTCGAAAACGATCGGATTTCTGCTTTTTCTTGTTGAATACGCCGGTTTTGGTAACGATGCCGGATTTGTATAGTTCGGCCAGCAAATCCAGGATTCCGGAGCCGCAGATGCCCTTGGCTCTCATTTTTTGAGGTTCGGAATACATGCGCCAGGCATCTCTGCCAATGACTTTGTAGTCCACTTCGTGAGTGTCCGGATCGATCTTGATCCGCTCGATGGCTCCGGGTGCTGCCCGCATGCCGAAACTGAGTTGGGCACCCTCTAAGGCTGGACCGGTAGCGCAGGAAGAAGAAATGAGTTTCTCTTTGTTGCCCAAAACCAGTTCCCCATTGGTTCCGATATCAATAATGAGCTGAATTTCATCCTTATGGTAAGGCTCTTCGGCAATTAGGACGCCGACATTATCGGCACCCACGAAACCGGCCTCATTAGGCAGTACAAAGACATAAGATGAGGGGTTGACGCTGAGACCCAAATCGCGTGCTTTGATATCCAGGCTGTGGTGGATGACCGGCGGGAAAGGGGCCAAACCCACATGTTCAGGATCGAGATTCAGCAAAATATGATGCATGGCGGTATTGCAACAAATGGTGATGTCCTCGATATCTTCCCTGGTGAGACGGAGATAGATTTTGCCCTCCTCCGGCACCTCTTGCCATTCGTCAACACCCTCTTCTCCCTTTTTCTTTTTTACCTTTCTCTTTTGTGGATAGGTGCCTTCTATGGCCTGATCAATTATTGAGTTGAGCGCTTCGATGATGTCACGGTTCATCTTTTCGAGTCCGTCATCATTCATCATGTGATAGGTAATCCGGCTCATCACATCTTCACCATACTTGCACTGGGGGTTCATCATAGAAACGGTGTCGATAACTTCCATGGTGGCAAGGTTACAAAAATAGGCTGCCAACGTTGTGGTGCCTACATCTATCGCCACACCATAACTCTGGTTGGACTGACCCGGTCGCACCCGAATGACTTCTCGATCCATCCATACACTGACGGTGACTTTCCAATCTCCTCGACGTAATGCTGTGGGCAGCTGCCGTAGGGCTTCTATATCAATGGTGAGATCGTTGAGGCCATATTTTTTTTCCAGTTCGGCGCAGATCCGCTCATAATCCCCGGTAGGTTCTTCAAACGTCGGCTTCTCTACTTCGACATAGCACAATTTTACCGCCGGGTTATGTTCAATGTAAATATCACGAGCCGCCTTGCTCACCACCTGCTTGCCGGCCCGGGATTCCTCCGGCACAAAGATCAATAGGTCTTTCAGCACTTTGGAAACACATCCCAGGCGGTAACCCGTCTGCCTTTCTTCGCTATTAATGAACTTATCTTCTTCTTCCTGCCAGGGGCTTACATGCGATGGTTGGGATTCCACGCCGTATGTCTCAAAAGACCCTTCCTCAATCCGGATTTTGCATTTGCCGCAAACTTTCTTTTCGCCGCAAAGCGCCTCGATGTCCGCACCCAGGAGTCGGGAAGCCTCTATAACGCTGATTCCTTTTGACACCTCCCCCCGGCGCCCTGAAGGCTGAAAAATTATTTTCACCTTGTTATCGTCCATCCGATTCCTCCCCTAGAAGTAAATGGCATGACCTGAAGCTCCCTGTTGTATCCCGTAAAAGGTCATGCTTTTTTCTGAAAAGCGATATGCTGATAAGTTCTGTTCTTATTTCGTCCAACCACGTCGAGTTTCATATCGCTTTGAAGAAAATGGCATGACCTGAGCCTACTCGCTTCCGGTATAATTAAATTTTTCCTGAAGCTATCCGTAGCAATCCCAATACAATTGCAGTCTGTAAAAGGTCATGGCTTTTTCTGAAAGGCGATATGCTGGCCAGTTCTTCGACGTCTCACTGTGATCCAAATATTTGGGATTGACGGTACACCCTTTTTCGATTTATCAGCTGTTTGTCCAATCCCAAATATTGGGTCACCCGGCACGGCATTATTCATATCGCCTTGAAGAAAATGGCATGACCCGATTGCGATCGCTTCAGATATAATTAAATTTTTTCTG
>CALANC010000453.1 GCA_937925895.1 uncultured Desulfobacterales bacterium | reverse complement strand
CAGTACCTCGAATACCTGAAATGGATGAAGGCAATGAACATCGATGTTGTCGGCGACTTTATTTTAATGGCATCAACACTAACGCATATAAAGTCAAGGATGTTAATCCCCGCTCATGAAGAAGAAGATAGCGATGTTGATCCCCGTATGGAAATCGTAAAACCTTTAGAAGAATACCTGCAAATGAAGACCGTCGCCGAGCGATTGGCTGAAAGAGACCTTTTGGGTAAAGACATTTTTGTCAGGAGTCCGGGTCAAGAGGATCATTTGGCCGGCCACGAAAATGAATTCATACAGGTTGGTTTGTTCGAACTCATTGATGCGATTCAAAAGGTTCTGGAAAAAATATCACCGGGCAGTCGCGTAGACATCACCGCCGATACTATTTCTGTCAAAGACAAAATAGCTCAACTCGTGGATGTTTTTGAAGTCCGGGAATCGGTAACTTTTGATGAACTTTTTACCAAAAACACAGATAAAAGCGAAGTGGTGGTTACGTTCCTTGCCATTCTTGAAATGGTAAAACTCAGCCTTATCCGGATTGTACAATACACAAAGACTGGGATTATCAGAGTATTTTATCTATAATGGAAGACCTAAAAAACATAATCGAAAGTCTCCTCTTTGTGGCTGAGGGACCACTCACAATCGACCGCATCCACCATATCCTCCAACATGCTGAAAGAAAAAAGATTCGAAAAGCCCTTAACGCCCTTTCAGAAGAATATGAAGCCCGTAAGGGTGGCTTCACTTTGCACGAGGTTGCCTGGGGGTATCAAATACGTACACGGCTGAAATATAAAGAATGGATCAAACGATTAATTCAACCTAAAACTCCGAGATTGAGCAAGGCTGCTATAGAAACATTAGCAATTATCGCCTACAAACAGCCCATCATACGAAGCGATATAGAACATGTGCGTGGCGTTGACTGTGGTGGTATCCTTCGAATGCTTCTTGAGCGAAAACTGATTCGGGTTTTGGGGCGAAAGGAAATACCCGGCCGCCCTCTAATTTATGCAACAACAAGACAATTTTTGGAAGTTTTTGCCCTCAAAGACCTGAAAGACCTTCCGTCACCCCAGGAAATAGAAGCACTTCAAAAAACACAACCTGAAGAATCAAACGAACACTGAACCATCCGACTGGATAAATTTAGAAAGATAAAAAACACTTGACTAAAAAGTAACCAACCCTCTATAAATATGAGCTATTGGGGGCGTTTTTTTAAAGGCTCCGATACATCAAGGAGTTCCCATGAACAGGTCGGATTTGATTAGTAGATTAAAAGATAATATCGACATTAAAAGACAAGATGCTGAAAAAATTGTTGATACGTTTTTTGACGCCTTAAAAGAAACACTAGTGAAAGGTGATCGGGTGGAAATTAGAGGTTTCGGCAGTTTCACGGTAAAACACTACAAACCCTACCTGGGTCGAAATCCGAAAACCGGTGACCATATTCATGTCAAAGCCAAAAAATTGCCCTTTTTCAAAGTCGGTAAAACACTAAAGAAAATCGTGGATTCATAAATGTAATGGGCGGTTAACTCAGAGGGAGAGTGCTACCTTCACACGGTAGAAGTCACTGGTTCAAATCCAGTACCGCCTACTAGTAAAATCAAGGGGTTACAGCTACTATATGTTGTAATCCCATTTTTATTTCCTTTTTCCGGCGAACACTCTTTGTAAAGCCTTTTTGAATAAGGTTTTACGGGGTAGTTGAAATATGATTTTTTTGAAATTGTGACCATTTTGTGACCGGTTGCCTAAAAAATTGCTTTTTCCAGCCTTCGGGCTGCCTCTTGATTAATCGGATTTATCAGGTGTGCATACACGTTCAAAGTCACTGTGGGGTTTGAATGTCCGAGCTGTTTCTGAATGTATTTTATATTTTCACCTTGTTCAATCATAAGGCTTGCAAATGTGTGCCTTAAATCGTGAAATCTGGTCTTACCTATTTTCGCTTTTTTTAAGGCCGGTTCATAGTATCTATAAACCATGTTATTGTGATTAGGAAGAATATCGGGAACATTGTCAAGAAAACATCAATTAAAATTTCTCAGGGAAAAGTATCCGATCAACCAGATCGCACAAGACATGTCCAAGGAAGATATGTGCTTCCTGAATTCTGGCCGTCGTATCTGATGGCACTGTAAATACAAGGTCGGCACACTTGGCCAGTTCGCCTCCTCGGCCAGTCAGTCCAATGGTAAACGCACCAATATTTTTTGCTTCATTGATGGCTTTGATTACATTTTTAGAACCGCCGCTGGTACTGATACCTATGACCACATCATCCTTTTTTCCCAGTGCTATTATCTGTTTGGAGAATATGTCGTCAAAGTGATAGTCATTTCCGATGCTGGTTATTATGGATGTATCCGTAGTTAAAGCCAAAGCAGCAAGCGGAGGTCGTTCAATCTGAAATCGATTAACGAATTCGGCTGCGATATGCTGGGCATCTGCAGCACTGCCCCCGTTGCCAAAAATCAGTATTTTATGGTTTGAAGTTATACAAGCGGCGAGCTTGTTCGCACATTCTTCAATGAGATCTATACTACCTTTTATTAATTGACCTTTAACATTTACGCTGTCTTGAAGTATGTCGAAAACAATGTTCTTCATTTTGATGAAATTTTGTAGATATCCGGTGGCTTACACCCTTAAGTATCTACTTTTTTAGAGATACCCAAATGCCATTCCAGTCCGGGGAAGGCGGGTGTTTTTTAAGTTCCTGGCATCGGGTGAGATAGATGCGACATGCAGGATCGTCCGCTACACCTTTCTCGAAAAGAGCACAAGCATCTTCAAACTCTTTTTGATAATAATGTTCCATCCCCCTGCAAAAACACGCTTCTGACTCGGAAAGCATGTAGTCTCTATCTCCTAATACTTCAAAGATCTGAACCGGTTGAGACTTTCCTTTTACAATCAGATTGTCGATCATTCTGGTAACAAACTTGCCTGCTATTTCCTGATTCGTGGAGTCACTGATCAGAATATGAGTACCATACTGTTTGTTAAGACCTTCCAAACGTGATGAGATGTTGACCTCATCTCCAATAACCGTGAAATCCATTCTTTTTTCAGAACCGATATTGCCGGAGATCACTTCTCCCGTGCATATGCCGATTCCGATTTCGATAGGTTGCTGGCCCAAAGCTTTCCTGTGAGTGTTAAAATTTTCCAAAACCGATTGCATCCGAAGGGCGGTCATTACTGCTCGCTCCGCATCGTCATCTTGAGGATAAGGAACGCCGAAGACAGCCATGATGGCATCCCCAATATATTTGTCTAAAACACCTTTATTTTGAAAGATAACATCAACCATAATTGCAAAGTATTGATTGAGGATCTCTACTGTTTGTTCTGCGGTTAGAGTCTCGGCCAGTCCTGTAAATCCTCGTATATCAGAGAATAAAATAGTGGCTTTACCACTGACGCCACCTAAATTCTGTTTATTTGGGTCGTCTAAAACCTTGTCCACAATATCCTTGGCCATATAGCGAGTTAGGGTGCTCTTCATCCTCTTTTCCCGGCTGATGTCCTCAAAGACAAGAACCAAGCCCTGGTATTCACTCTTATGATCCAGTAACGGCAAAAAGTTAAGATTCATAGAGTGTTTTCGGTTATCACCCAACACCATCTCTACATCATAATCAGCGATGGCATTATGCGATGTATAGACACTGTCGATGCGATTGATGACCCCTAAATTTTCATCGCTTAAAATCTCCCGGAAATCTTCTTGGAGGATGGAATCTGATCCCTTCTGAAAAAGAACAATGGCGGCACGGTTCGCCGTCACTACCTGATATTCATTGTCTAAAGTGATTATACTATTGGAGATACTCTCTTGAACACTTTCCAGGTAGTTTTTCATGTTCAAGGTCATTTCATATAGCTGCGCGTTCTCTAAAGCCACAGCGGTTTGAGAAGAAAGCGCTTGCAAAAGATTTTCATCTTCCCGGTCAAAAATGCCCTCCTTTTTATTGATCACCTGTATGACACCGATAAACTTTTCCTCTCTATTAGTTAAAGGAGAACAGATCACACTTTTGGTCCTGAAACCGGTTTCTTTATCTACAGCTGGATTAAAACGAGAATCTTCATAAGCATCTTTGATATTAAGCACCTGGCCGGTCGAGACAACATGCCCGGCCAGTCCCTCGGTACACGGAAAGCGAATCTCAGAAATTTCTGCTCCCAGGGCCACTTTAGACCATAACTCTTGGGTATTGTGATCCAAAAGAAATAGTGAGCTGCGCTCAGCATTAAGAATTTCGGTCACCTTATTAATAATGTTATTGATGAGGGTATCCAGATCAAGCGTTTGTGACAAAGAGGTCGCAACATCCAACAGGATGGCCATTTTTGCATGATTGGACAAAATCTTTTTATAAAGCCGGAAATTTTCTACCGCAATGGTCGTCTGATAGGCAAATGCCCGGAAAAGAGTTTCATCGCTATCGTTAAAACCTTCATCTGGTATTCCTGGAACAGCCAGCCCCTTTTTATTGATAACCTGAATAACTCCGATAACCTCTCCCGCAAAGCTTTTGATAGGTCCGCATAATATGGACTTGGTAAGATAACCGGTGCGTTTATCAACATCGGGGTTAAAGCGAGAGTCAGCGTAGGCATCCTGGATATTGAGCACCTGATCGTGTTTTGCCACCCATCCCGCAATACCCTCTCCAACGGAAATCCTAATCTCGCGGCTTTCCTCACCTTCCGCCACTTTTGACCAAAGCTCCCCGGCTGTGGCATCAACTAAGAAAAGTGAAGCGCGATCAGCATTCATTACCTTGCTGGCCGTGAGAACGGTTCGATCAATTAAGCCTTCAATTCCCGTTTGAAGTGTCAAGATTTCGGACATGTCGAGAAAATCGCGGAGATTCTCCAGGGATTTCTCGATCACGCGGCTCTTTTGAATGGTATCCTGAAATCGAATAGACGATTCACGTAACCGACCGGTCAAAACATTAAGAAAATATCTTGCTATGGTGGGAGCAAACTCAAATGACTTTCCTAATTCTGTATAATTGATTCGGATAACCTGTGAATCAACAAGTGCTCTCACCGAGGCGGACCGTTTACCGTCTGAAAAATAACCCATTTCCCCAATACATTCACCAGGTCCTACTATATCTATAGTTGTTTCTTCATCATAATCTCCCACCCGAAAGACCTGAGCTTTGCCCGTAACCATTAAATAAAAACAGTCTCCAAACGTATCCTGATTGATAAATATCTCTCCGGCTGATACGTTTTGCTCCTGAACCAACTCACTTAAATGCTCCAAGTCTTCATCATTCAAATCTCCGAACAATTCAGATATTTTTAACCTCGCGAACCTTTGAAGATGAACGGCTTCCATCAGGTCTTCATGGGTAATGGCTTTCAAATCCATCAACACTTCACCAAGAAGTTTTTTGATACCTTTAAAGGCCAATTGCTGCTGCGATTCTAAGCCTTGATTGAGGGTCTCAAAATCAAGTTCAAGGTATTGCCCGATTTTTTCGACAACCTGGAAATCTTTCGGATCTTTTTCCATGAAACGATCTCCCCTGTGGGTACAGTCATAAATTTATCAGCAAACCATGAAACGAGAATATACACCGATTCATCGCTAAAATCAAGGTTTTATACCCCTCATCAAAGCAACACAACCTTTTAACTTATGAAATGGTTGCCTGAGTTTCATAAGTAACAATGGGGGTATAGCAATACTTAAGGATTTTAAGTCTTCCTGAAACGCGGGTGAGATACCCTTGCTAATAAGGTTTAAACAGATTTCCTTCTAACAATAAACCACGGATTCACAAGGTTTTTTTTGTTGTATTGCAAGGATTCATCCGTATCTGAATTCAATACGCTCCCATGGGCTTGTTCCACAATGGCCTGACCGGCGGCAGTGTCCCATTCCATTGTAGGACCCAGTCGGGGATATATGTCTGCTTTTCCTTCAGCCACCATGCATAGCTTTAAAGAGCTGCCGGCTGACATGAACCGTATCCGGCCATATTTCTTTCTCATAGTTTCTACATATTCGAGAAGTTCTTTTGTTGGGTGAGAGCGACTGCCGACGATGGTTTTTGGCGAACCGGGGGGTGTAGATAAAGAATCATGAAGAGGCAATTTACTAGAGCCGTCGAGGATTATCCGGAGCAATTCATCTTTTTTCTTCATTGAAGTCGAATCACTGATCGACGCAATTATATCACTGCTACTGCATTTATAAGCACCAAGTCTCTCAACGGCAAAATACAAAACGTTTTTATCCGGTACAAAGATAACCCCAAGAACGGGCCTGCTATGATTTATCAAAGCGATATTTACAGTAAATTCACCGTTTCTTTTGATAAATTCTTTTGTTCCGTCTAAAGGGTCAACCAGCCAAAAATATTCCCATTTATTTCTTTCTTTAAAGGGTATGTTTTTACCTTCCTCACTTAAGACCGGAAGTGCTCCTAACGGATGATTTGTTTGATCAGCAAGATGAGCAACAATTATTTCGTGAGAACACTTGTCTGCAATAGTAAGCGGTGAGTGATTGCTTTTATATTCTACCTCGAAGCCG
>CALANC010000452.1 GCA_937925895.1 uncultured Desulfobacterales bacterium | reverse complement strand
AAAAGATTTTTCTGAAAAGGTTTGTCCCGAAACTAGCCAAGGAGGTTATCCAGGGACATCATGATTACAAATCCAACCATCACCCCAAACGTGGCGAGGCGTGATTTTCCTTTGGAATGTGTTTCAGGGATGATTTCATCGCTGATCACAAACAGCATAGCGCCGGCGGCAAATGCCAGGCCGAAAGGCAAGATGGGATGAAACAAGGTTACCGCCGTAACGCCTAAAAGCCCTCCTACCGGTTCCACCAGTCCCGTTAATGTGGCGATTCCTATTGCATACCATCGGGTGTATCCCAAACCGATAAGAGGCATGGCCACAGCCAGCCCTTCAGGCATATTTTGAAGTCCGATACCGATGGCAAGACTGGTCCCGGCGCCGATGTCTCCTGTTCCAAAGCCGACACCAACGGCAAGACCTTCAGGGAAGTTATGAATGGTTATTGCGATAATAAACAGCCAGATTCTTTTTAGAGAACTGGAAGGACCTTCGTGTCCCAGAGTAAAGTGTTCATGAGGGAGCCATTTATCGATACGATCTAAAAAAACCGCTCCGAAAAGCATGCCAAATACGACGATGTAAACTCCAAAGCCGGGAAATGCTTGATTGCCATGTTCGATGCCCGGCACAATTAAGGAAAAAGAGGTTGCCGCGAGCATAACTCCGGCGGCACCGCCGAGCATGGTATTCAATATTTTATCGGAGACATTTTTGAAAACCAATGCAGGCAATGCACCCACACCGGTTGCCAATCCGGCAAGTGTACTGGCGATAATTCCCATAGTAATCGGTGACATGATCAATGCTCCAGGAGTAATAGTTAGTTATAATATATACATTTTTAAAATAATGACAACGCCCCATGTTCGTGTAAAATCCTCAATCCAATGACGATAAGAATAATTCCTCCGATTGTTTCGGCATATATACTCAATTGTACAGCGGAGCCGATTCGTTTGCCGATCTGGAGTCCCAGTATGGTAAATAATCCAGCGACGACTCCTATAATAAAAGCGGGTGTCCAAATGGACACATTTAGTATGGATAGGCTCAACCCCAAAGCCAGCGCGTCAATGCTCGTTGCAATTGACAGCACGACCAGTGAAGCTCCTTTTGTAGGGTCCTTTTTCAGCTCATCGTCTTTGGTGTCTTTAAAGGCTTCCCTTATCATGCTTACGCCAACGAACGACAGAAGCGCAAACGCAATCCAGTGATCAACGTGTTCTATGTAAGTACGTATCGATAGACCCGCACTCCAGCCTATGATCGGCATCAAGGCTTGAAAAAGCCCGAAATGCCAGGAAAGGCGAAATGTCTGGCGGGCACTTACTTTTTTTAAATTTACACCGATGACGATTGAAACAGCAAAGGCGTCCATTGCCAGAGCCACGGCGATGGCAGAAATGTTGATTAGTTGCACGCTTACCCCATTTATAGGCGATCTGTGTTGTATGAATTTTATTAATAACAAATTTCACAGGCCGCTGCTACAATAAAAAATTCTTGTTTTTCCATTTTTTAATAATTAGCATGTTGTGATTTGGCTTGTACGTGTGTTATGTCTCAAGTTCGTTTGCTTTAGTCATTCACCAGTGGAAAAATTGATTCATTTTCATTGGGTTGTAGAAATTCTGAGACGTTTTAGATAATATATTTTTTAAAGGAGGTATCCATGAAAGTTAAAGTCACTAAAGAATGTATGGGAGACAGGCGATGCAATGATCTTTGTCCGGAAGTTTTTGAGTATGATGAAGACGAGCTGAAGTCTATTGTTAAGTTTGACGAAGTCCCCAGTGAGTATTATGCACTTGTTAGGCAGGCCGCTGAAGAATGTGGGGCCTTCGCCATTGAAATAGAGGATGACAACTAGAGTCTGCTGCTCGTGCAAGGTAATAACACCATTCAATTAGGAGGACAGTCAGCGTGGTTAAATTCAGGGAAAGCCGAACTGCAAGGAATTTGCTTATCTCATTTGCAGGAGAGTCTCAGGCCCGCAACCGCTATACTTACTTTGCCAGCAAAGCCGGAGAAGACGGGTATATGCAAATCGCAGACATTTTTTTGGAAACAGCCGATCAGGAATGTGAACACGCCTTGAGGTTCTTTAAATTCTTCAATGGGGGAGAGTTGGAAATTACTTGGAGTTTTCCGGCAGGAGTTATTAAAAGTACCTATGATAATCTTATCGCAGCCGCCGATGGAGAGCGTTACGAGCATACCGAGATGTATCCGGGTTTTGCAAAAATAGCACGCGAAGAAGGGTTTGAACGGGCAGCCGAAACCTGGGAGGCAATATCAGTATCTGAAAAACAACATGAAAAACGATACCGTGAAATTGCCGGCAACATAAAAGCCGACAGGGTCTTTGCCAGGGCGGAAGAGGTGGTCTGGCGGTGCCGGAATTGCGGTTATTTGCATACAGGCAAGGAAGCACCCGATAAGTGTCCGGCGTGCGTGCATCCTCGAGGGTATTTTGAGCTCCTGGGTGAAAACTGGTAAGGATCTGAATGATGGGCACTTTAATTTATTCAATGGATTGGAATTTTTTCATAAATTTCCGGTCAATATAGTCCTTTATTATGAAAGCCAATCTACCGCCAAAAAGGATCCAACCTTTTTGCAAAATACCGGAACCATCTCCCATATTGAATATTAACAGGTAGGAACCACCCGGATTAAATGTTTGGAGTTCCTCACCCTGGAGTGATGCCATAAGGTTATGAAAAAGAATCGGATTTGCGCGAACAGCATAGACTCCGACTTTGTCCAGCGGTTGATTTTTAAAATGAATACAGTCACCCCCTCCAAAAATGTTCGGGTGGGCTGTGCTCTGGAGATATTCATTAACCAGTAATCCCCCGTCAGGCCCCGTAGGGAGGCCGGACTCTTTGAATATTGGAGACGGCTTCACGCCAAGGGCCAGAAAGATGAGATCCGTATCATAAGATCGTCCTGAATCTAGAATTATCTGACCATTGGCTATCTCCTTAACATAGCCTTGTTCTAAAATTTTTACACCGCGTTTTGTAAGGGATCTGGCAATTTTTTGCCGGATGCCATACTTAAAGCGTGGCATGAAGTTATTGCCTACAAACACTTCGATATTAGGCATATATTTTCCACAGTCTTTTGCTAATCTCCAGATGTTTCCTGCGATTTCCGCGGCCGACGGCCCACCACCAATTATACTGACAATGAATGTTTTACTTGAGGCAAGTTCAAGAATTCTTTCCTGTGCATCAATAAGGTTTTCTATGGGCTTTACTGAATAAATATCCCTGCCGCTGGCTTTTATTTCTGTCCGGGGTACATAACTGCCGGTATTAAATGAAATGACATCATAGGGGTGGGTCTTGCCGGATGCCAGTAGCACAATTTTTTCTTCTGGTTGGATGCGTGACACCTTGTCCAATATAAATTGGCCACCCTGCTTTTCAACGACATGCCGGGTGGCAAATCGGATCTCCTCTGGCGCATATACCTTTCCCAGCATCCCCGGTCCCATACCGGAGTAAAAATGGTAGGGTGAAGGACCAATGACGGTGATTTTATGGCCTTTTTCTATGAATTTATGCAGATTTGCCAGTGTCACCATGTGGGCATGACCGCCACCCACAAGAACAAGATGTTTTCCCATAATCGCCGCCTATTTAGAAATGGTCTTTAAACGCTTTTAAAACTATATTAACTATCAAAAAAATGTTCCGATGGCTGAAACAGAACCTTATTTTGAGAATTGCTATAAAACACTCTCCATAAGCTTACCCAGCTGTTTCAGATGCATCTGCTCTTCGGTTGAAATTTGCCTGAGCACCTTTTTGCTTTGTTGATTTTCGATCCTGTCTGCTGCACGCATATAAAGGTCCAGAGCTTGAGCCTCTATGGACATGGCCATGGAGACAATATCGGAAACCGATTCC
>CALANC010000451.1 GCA_937925895.1 uncultured Desulfobacterales bacterium | reverse complement strand
TAAATTTTAGTAGATCTCGGCGGATATTCTTACATAGTTGATTCGCCTGGCTCGCCGGAACAGTACCGAACTTTTCCCTACCTTTTAAATTCAGGTAGATTGAATTTATACCCACATTGTAAGCCCCGGTTCTTGACCAGTCAACATTTTCAAAGTACCCTTTATTTTCAATCTTATTTGACTTTAAAAGATTCAAATAACCATTTTTAAGCAGCCACGTGTTTACATTCACCTGTCTGCGAAAAGGGGCAAATCCGTGGTCAGACATAACCATTAAGGAAAGATTGGGATCATCTATATCGTTTTGCTCGAATACCTCACCCAGGATATGATCCATTGCAATGTAAAGCTCTTTGAGCGTATGTCCATATTCTCGGTTTAATTCCTTGTTGTAAAGCGGATGGTATGGGTCAATGGAGCGCCAATACATATGCGAATCCAGATCAAGACTGGAAAAGTAAAAAAACAACATCCCTGTATCTTCATTTACAAATCGTTTGAGTTCATAGTCCAGAAGCCTTTTTCTTTCATCTACAATCTGATAAGCTAGATTCAGATATTCTTTGTCGTTGAACACCCCTTCAGAAAGTGCCTTGGTATCTTCAGGTAAGCCCTGAGTATAATAATATCCAACGTTTCTGACCAGCTCTTCACCGTATTTTTTTGATGTAACGATCGGAAGCGCCGGATCCGATGGATCAACGTTAAGAGGTGAAACATACATGATAAAATCAGGATGGACGCTTTTGATATAAATTTTGCAAATCCCTTTTATGTCATATAAAGGCTCCAGCACGGGAAAAGATAATTGAATCCATCCGGTCCATTCCCCTTCCTGAAGCAAAAACTCCTTATTCTGAAAAGTGATGCGCACTATCGGATGACGCCGGTCGCGCCAAATCTGGATAGGTATTTTTATCTCGGGGCTGCCATTTCTAAGCGTGTTGACCGGACCTGGTAAATTCGTATTCACTCTTTGCCCTTGAAAAACGACAGGAATTAGTTTGCCGCCGCTCATGTCGTCATTGAAAAGATGCGGGGCTGTTGTGAACAAAGTGAAACTCCCATATCCGCCGCGAAGATCAGGTGTTCCCATACCAGAAACCATATTGACTTTTTCACTTTGGCAGGGAAAGTTGGCTGGTACCTTAAAAACAGTGGTAGGGATATCTTTTTCTGCCAGATACTCCCAAAACGGTTTCCCCTTCCTGAGATTCTGGGTTTGGCCTTTGGTAAGGGGTATCTTCCAGTTGCCTAAATCAAGCGTTTTTTCCGGTGGTACTACGTTGGACGTAGAAAGATACGGAAGCATTGTTTGTGGCTCACGGTGAATAAAGTCATAAATGCCGTGTACCGAAGTAGATGCGCCGACGGTAAAGTTTGACCATGCAACGGGGCTTTGAGGGGGAAAACTTGTGGCCACGGATCTGAAACTCCCCCTATTGGCGAGTCTGCTAAAGTTGGGCAAAAGTCCCTGGCGCATGTATTCACGGGAAAGGTGTGTGTCCATGCCATCAATAGCAAGTACTAAAACCTTCTTCTTGCCTTTGGAATTGCTTCCAAACCAGCAACCTGTGGGGATAAAACTGCATCCCAAACCCAAGACGATAGAAGTTTTTAAAAATTCTCTTCTTCCAATTATTGTTTTATTTCGAATCATGCGTATAATCCTTTTTATTTCTTCTCCAATTTAGTCTGGAGAAGAGGGTCCAAGGAATCAAGGGGTCAAGGATTCGAGGGTTTTTTTCTAAAAACATTATCAGCGCCTTTAACATTCTTTCAATTTTTACGATGTCTTTTTTAGTGTATCCAATTCACCTTTTTCAATTAAATCTAAATCCCCTGATAATAATATCTGCGTTTCCAACTCTCAAACAGAACCGATAGATATGTAAAGCATCCTACATAATCCAAGGTTGTCTTTCTTCCATACCCTTCTGTTTACCCTGTTAAATAAAATCTCATTTCATGAAATCAGATTTTATTTAACAGGGCAGGTATTTGAAGGAATAGAAACAATGGCTCTTCTTATCTGTAAAGTTAGACAATATCTTTTTTCTTTTGAGAGCTTTGCTTTTATTCTATATACCTCTAAACAGAGTTCGTGTGATTTTGCCAGACTTTAAACTTTTTGTAATTCTTTAGTATTTCACTTGGCCCCTTGAATCCTTGACCCCTGGTACCCTTTGGAATAACACCGACTCAATTAGAGATGACCCACTTATTTTACCCTAATTAACTTCAACTAATCGGGAGATGATCTTCCGTTTTATACATCTTGAGGATTTTACCGTCATGAAATGCACTGGGTTCCACGCCAAATACATTTAAAATGGTCGGGCCAATATCTTCAATAGCCGGAAACTTATCTTCAAGTTTCCAGTTGGAAAAAAATACTCCCGGCACTAGGTCGGGATCAACACAATGATCTCCACTCCAACTCCGAGTGTTCTCTTCAATGACCTTTTCGGTGATTTTTCCGATAGCCGAATTCCATGAGGCTCGAAAACCTTCTTCGTAACCGATGATAAGATCAGGAGCTTCATTTGTATATGGACCTTTTAAGGACTCCTTCGTTATGATGACACGTCTAATCGGCTTTAATCCATTTTTTTTGCCCCGCAGGTTTTCAAGCTTATGTTTGATCTCATTCTGCAATGAAATCCTTTCTTCGCCGAATTTTACCAATCCACAAGATTCACGTCC
>CALANC010000450.1 GCA_937925895.1 uncultured Desulfobacterales bacterium | reverse complement strand
GCCCACAAGAGGTTTTTGGGGTTTATTTTAAACATGTTGGGACACAGTGAGTAATGCAGATCAAAGACGGTTTTATCCGGGTTTTCTCGGGACAGCCTGTTAATTAAATTTATTTCAGTCCCAACAATAATCGTAGCGCCTGGTGAAGCATTGTTCACATATTTGACGATAAAGCTGGTGGATCCTGCCGCATCGGCCAGATCAACCACGTCTCGGGTACATTCCGGATGAACCACAATCTTGGCCTCAGGATATGTTTTTCTCATTTTTTCGACATGCTCTACCCGAAAGCGAGTATGGACATGGCAATATCCATCCCAGAGAATAACCCGGGCTTTTTTTATGGTATCGGAGGTGTTGCCCCCCAGCTGTTTTTCCGGGTTCCAGATGATCATCTCCTCGGATTTAAGCCCCAATGTGTCCCCAGTGTTGATGCCAAGATGCTGATCCGGAAAAAAGAAAATTTTATCACGTTGTTCAAACCCCCAGCGAAAGGCTGCCGGTGCATTGGATGAGGTACAGACAACGCCTCCATGGCGGCCGCAAAACGCCTTAATATTTGCATCAGAGTTCATATAAACGATGGGGGTGACGGATGCCGAATCGATTATTGACGTGACTTCTTCCCAGGCCTTCTCCACGTCGTCTTTGCCTGCCATGTCGGCCATGGGGCATCCGGCTCTTGTGTCCGGAATCTGAACGGTCTGATGAGGTTGGGATAAAATTTCGGCGCTTTCAGCCATGAAGTGTACCCCGCAAAAGACAATATACTTTGCCTCCTTGTCCGACGCCGCCGTTTTGGATAGCTCAAAGGAATCTCCCCGATAGTGGCCGATATCAACGATTTCATTTCGTTGATAATGATGGGTGAGAATAATCAGTTCATTCCCCAACTCTTCTTTAATATTAAGGATTTGTTCGATTAAGTGATCGTCGTCAGCATGCTGTTGCATATCATCACCACCTCTTACTCACCCTGTTCTATTCAGATATTTTTGTCTCATAATCCTTAATGGCTTTGGCCAGAGCTTCAGCGCCTAAATTTGAACAATGCATTTTTTCTTTTGGAAGGCCGTCAAGAGATTCGGTTACTGTTTTTTTGGTTATCAATTTGGCCTCTTTCAAGGATTTTCCCTTTGCCATTTCACTGACGATACTGGACACGGCAATGGCGGCAACACATCCGAAGGTTTGAAACTTCACATCGTCAAGTTTGTCGTCCTTGACTTTGATGTAAAAAGCCATCATGTCACCGCAGACGGGATTACCGACTTCTCCTATCCCGTCCGCATTTTCAATTACGCCGGCATTTCGCGGATTGGAAAAATGATCCATTACTTTATCCGTGTACATATGTTTATCTCCTCTTCGAATTCCTCAGGCCGTCTTTTCCCTCCAGATTGGAGAGAGCGATCTTAGCTTTTCGACGGCAGAAGCAAGTTTTTCCAGAACATATCTCACTTCTTGCACACTGTTGTTGTTCATCGTAAAGACAACAGAACCTTGAGCAAGATCCGGTGGTACGCCTATGGCCACAAGAACCGGCGATGTTTTAAGGGCTTTTGAGGCACAAGCAGACCCGGTGTTCGAATAGATGCCGTCTTGGTTTAACATGTAAATGAGCGCTTCCCCTTCAATGGCCTCAATACAAAAGCTTGCATGACCCGGAAGTCTTTTGTCTGGATGACCCGTCAGAGTGACCTTTTTTATTTTTTCCTGGATACCTGAAACAAGTAGTTCCCTCAATTTTTGTAACTGATCCTTTTTAGCTGATATTTCATTGGCAGCAAGTTCAGATGCCTTGCCGAGACCGACGATTCCCGGAACATTTTCGGTACCGCCGCGTCTGCCCATCTCTTGGATTCCTCCATGAATTAACGGCATCAGTCTTATGTTTTTTTTGAAATAGAGGGCCCCAGTCCCTTTTGGCGCGCCAAGGGAAATTCCGGAAAGACTTAACAAATCCACGCCCAGGACATTGACATCGACAGGTATGTTTCCCACGGATGCCACCGCATCTGTGTGAAAGATGACCCCTTTTTCCCTGCAGATAGATGAAAGTTCTGATATGGCTTGGATGGTTCCAATCTCATTGTTTGCATGCATGACCGAGACGAGAATGGTTTCAGGCCGTATAACCTTTGCTAGCCGTTCCGGATCAACCAATCCATGTTCATCCACCGGTAAAAAAGTTACCTCGAAATCCATCCGTTCTAAAAATCTGGCGGAATTGAGAACAGAATGGTGTTCGATAGCTGAAATAATGATATGCTTCCCTTTTTTTTGTCCGGCCAGTGCTACACCTTTGATGGCAAGGTTGTTGGCTTCCGCACCCGAAGAGGCGAATATGATTTCATTGGCCTTAGCTCCGATCAAACGGGCCACATGTGCCCTTTGCTCTTCTATGACCTGCTTGATATTGAATCCCATGTCATATACCGCCGAGGGATTGCCGAATTGCAGGTCGAAATAGGGGACCATGGCTTTAATGACCTGTTCTCTTACGGGTGTTGCCGAAGCATGATCCATGTAGATTAAATTCATCTTGATTCTCTGAGTTCTTTACTTAGTTTTTTTTATATACAGTTTATAGCAGTCATCGTCCTCTTCTAGGCCGATAAACTCTTGGCCGTGCTTTCTGCACCACTCCGGGATATCTTCCAGAGCCCCGTCATAGTCGGTCAATACTTCCAAAACCTGGCCCTTTTTCATGCATTTGAGCCTGTCTCCGGGTTCCATGAGGTGCAGAGGACACATGCGACAAACCAGGTCTAACGTTTCATCTGAAGGCTGATCTTCTTTAAACTTCATATGTTCCTCCTGAGCTCTATCTCTCATTTTATTTGGAATTATTTAGTATAGTAATCATTTTATCGGACTTTTCTATTAAAAAAATACCGTAAGTCGCAAATAAATTAGGCATACATTTGATAATTTTACCTGCCTTGTCTTTATTTTGCGTATTGATAGCCACTTCCTTGATAATTTCACAACCCGTTTCCTCTGAAAATTTCCTGAAATCCTTGAGGGTAATCACCCGTATGTTAGGTGTATCATACCACTCGTAAGGAAGCTGTTTTGTAATAGGCGCATAGCCTGACAGCAAAAGTTGAAATCTCACCCGCCAATGACTAAAATTGGGAAAGCTGACGATTCCTTGGTTTCCGATTCTTAACAAGGATCGAATCAGGGTTGCAGGCTCATAAACCTGCTGCAGCGTTTGACTCAGAATGACATAATCAAAGGTGTTGTTTTGATAATCCAAAATTTCTTCATTTATATCTCCCTGAATTATTGTCAGACCTTTTTCAATACCCCGGGCGACGCTGGATTCAACACGCTCAATTCCAGTGCCGACGACGCCCTTTTCTTTTTTTAAAAAATAAAGCAGATCCCCTTCACCACATCCAAGGTCGAGAACCCTTGAACCCGGTTGTATCCAGGAAGCTATTATCTGCAGATCAAAACGCATTGTTTATTTCACTGAATACACGTTCTAAGAAGCTTTTTATTAAAGACGTTAAGCGTTCACTGGGCAAAAGAAAAGCGTCGTGGCCCCACTCGGCTTTTATTTCACAAAAACTCACATCAAGGCCGTTTTTTTTCATTGCCTGCACCATATCTTTGGATTGATACGTAGGGTAAAGCCAGTCGGAAGAAAAAGAGACGACCAAAAACTTGGCTTTTGTCATGGAAAAGGCATTGACGGCTGATCCTGAGCCGTGTTGCTGCTCTAAGTCAAAGTAGTCTGCCGCTTTGGTAATGTAAAGAATAGAATTGGCGTCAAAGCGCTCCACAAACTTTTTGCCTTGGTAGCGCAAATAGCTTTCCACCTGGAAATCCGTATCGAAGTTGTAAGACAGATCGCTTTTATCTTGCAGCCGCCGTCCGAATTTGATGCGCATGGATTCGTCGGACAGATATGTGATGTGACCGATCATGCGAGCAACCGCCAACCCAAGATTCGGTGCCGGTCCTGAATAATAATTTCCATTGTTCCAGTTGGGATCAGCCATGATTGCCTGTCTGGCCACCTCGTTGAAAGCAATTGCCAAATCAGAATGTTTCATCGTGGTTGCGAGTGGAATTGCAGAAATTACCATATCCGGATATCTCGCACACCATTCCAAAACCTGCATCCCTCCTATGGAACCACCGATGACCGAAAGGATTTTTTTTATTCCCAAATGATCCATCAACGCCTTCTGTGCAGCGACCATGTCGCCGATGGTGACGACGGGGAAATCGATTCCAAACGGCTCGACAGAGACAGGGTTGTAAGAGCAAGGACCGGTGGAGCCCATGCAACTACCCAGAATGTTGGAACAGATAACAAAATATTTATTCGTATCGATCCCTTTCCCCGGACCCACCATAATGTCCCACCAGCCGGGTTTGGGATCATCCTCGGTGTAATAGCCGGCCACGTGAGAATCCCCGGACAAGGCATGACAGATTAAGACGGCATTATTTTTATCTTGGTTCAACTTACCGCAAACTTCATAAGCGATTGTCACCGGCCCGAGTTTTTCACCATTTTCCAGGATCATTTCATTCGGGGGTTCGGCAAAAGTAAAAAACTTTTTCTCTACAATCCCAACTGAAATGTGGTCTTTGTCATGTTCTATATATTCGCTCATGTTGTGATTGTAAATTTACGGTATAGAAGTTTCTTTTTTTATTTTAGCTCTCAAGGGCCTGCCCAATATCTTCGCATATGTCCTCGTGGGCTTCGATTCCTACCGACAACCTAATCATATCAGGGGTGATGGATAGATTTTCTCTAGTGGGATCGTCAAATGATATATATTGGGAAGAATAGGGGTGAATGGCCAGGGTTTTGCAGTCACCCAGATTGGCCAGATGATAAACCAATTGCAGGTTGTCGATGAATCGAAAACAAGCAGCCTGATCCTTGAGGCCAAAGGTCAACATTCCGCCGAATCCCTTATCTTCGAATAATTTTCTGGCAATACCGTGAGAAGGATGGTCCGGGAGACCGGGATAGTTGACCCAGCATACTTCAGGTTTTTTTTGGAGATATTGGGCCACGGTGAGGGTATTTTCCATATGCTTTTCCATGCGCAAGGCCAGGGTGTCAAGGCCAATGGCTGTCAGGTAGGAATGCATGGGAGCTTGACTCGTACCGAAATTAATGTGATGCTCCCGCCAGACTTTATCCAGAAAGGCCAAGGGCCCTTTCCTATCGATAAATGGTTCAAAATCCGGGAAGCGTTCTTTGGGCCAGGAAAATTGACCTCCATCAATTACCACGCCGCCCACAGCGACACCATGCCCGCTTAAATACTTGGTAGTGGAATGAATCACCACATCGGCTCCAAGCTCCAACGGTCGGCAGAGGTAAGGTGTCGCCAGCGTATTGTCCACCAACAGTGGAAGGCCATTGTTGTGAGCAATTTCCGCAACACGGGTCAAATCTGGAATATCCATTTTCGGATTGCCTATGGTTTCCAGATATACGAAGCGCGTCTTTGAGTTAATGGCTTTTTCTATTGCCTCGATATCAGTCGATTCGACCAGACGAGGCGTAATGTCATATTTTTTAAAGACATTGAAAAAAAGGAGATAGGTGGACATGAAAAGAGAATTCCCGCTCACAAATTCATCTCCGGCACGAAGCAATGCCATGCAGGCGTTTGTAATGGCCGCCATGCCCGAAGACATAACCACC
Organism: uncultured Desulfobacterales bacterium; assembly: GCA_937925895.1. GTDB lineage: Bacteria > Desulfobacterota > Desulfobacteria > Desulfobacterales > UBA11574 > CALANC01. The sequence goes on along the minus strand of CALANC010000450.1, from coordinate 896 downwards.
GCACCTTGGCCGCCCTCGAGATCCGTCAACTTTTCCTCTAAAGCACGGTTTGTCGGGTTGGTGAGCCGCATGTAAATGTGATCGGTTTTCTTGCCTGCAAATGTTTGACTCAGATTTTCGGCCGTCGGGTGTAAATGAGATGCTGTTTGAAATATCGGCGGCAACGTTGCGCCGTGCCACTTTCCGGGCGATTGTCCCGCGTGAATAACGCGGGTCTGAAAACGGTGTTTCTTCTCATGATTCATGTTGAACCTCCACGAATAAAAAAATAGTTTTAACGCTTTCTATCTTTCCTTTCTCCTGGGTTAAGTATTCGTTTAATTTGGTAAAAGAATAGGGGAGTAAACAAAGGGAAAAGCAAGTTAATGTTAGAGCATAGATATTAAAATTTCGCAAGACCGGCAAATTTTCATTTTTTCTTTCCAGTCCCTATGTACCTCGCCTTCACATATGGTTCCGGAAATAAACCAACAAAGTTTGCCGGCTTTGAACTCCCAGGCAGGGCATTGTTTTTTGCGTTCCGGCGGACATTTTTTCGTAACCCAGCACGTTTTTCTGCCCTTCATGTTTTCTTCCAGTCTGGATATCAGGAAAAGAAGCTGCCGTTCCACGTGCGTCGGTACTTGACGCCATCCCTGTTCGTAGCTGTGAACGGCTTTAAGCGATACGCCGAGAAGTTGAGCCATCTGCTTTTGCGTTTTGTTAAGCTTTTTCCGTAAATATGCGAATTCTTTTTTATCCATGTAATTTAGGGTCAGAATTTTAATACATATTCTGTAACGATCCAATGATGTGGTAATAATTTCGTTCAATATACCACATAGTGGCATGGTGTCAAGGATAAAAATGGTAAGAAATTAACGGTAGGATTTTTTCAGAAAGTTGGATGTGATTAT